>CADCOV010000172.1 GCA_902803185.1 uncultured Eubacteriales bacterium | reverse complement strand
GGTGAGACCAGCGGTTACTACAGCGGCAAGGCCCAGACCTACATGACGACCCCGGCGGTCACCAAGACCAGGAACGTCAATGCGGGCGTCGAGGTCACCTGGGACAAGGTGACG
This sequence comes from uncultured Eubacteriales bacterium, assembly GCA_902803185.1. Classification (GTDB taxonomy): domain Bacteria; phylum Bacillota; class Clostridia; order Peptostreptococcales; family Anaerovoracaceae; genus Eubacterium_B. The sequence goes on along the minus strand of CADCOV010000172.1, from coordinate 6,733 downwards.
GGCGCCACTTCATACATCGTGATGTATAAGACGGACGGCGGCAGCTGGGCGACCCTGGCCAGCGGCGTGACCGGCACCACTTACGTGGCTCCTAAGGCGAAGCTCGAGAGCGGCACCAAGTACTGGTTCACCGTGAAGGCCAAAGGGGCTGCGACCAGCGGCTACTCCGGCGGCAAAGCCCAGACCTACATGACCACCCCGGTGGTGCAGAGCACCGTCAAGACCAGCTCCGGCGTCAAGGTCACCTGGGGAAGCGTCACCGGCGCCACCAGCTACACCGTGATGATGAAGGCCTCCGGCGGCAGCTGGAGCACCGTGAAGACCGGCGTGACCGGGACTTCCTACACGGTGCCGAAGTCCAAGCTCACCAGCGGCAAGACCTACTACTTCACGGTCAAGGCCAAGGGCGCGGCGACGAGTGGTTACAGCAGCGGCAAGAGCCTGACGTATAAGGCATAAAAAATATTGCGCACGCCTCGATGAGGTGTGCGCAGTTTTTTTGATGATCATTCGATATGGTACTTCTTAAGTTGTTCTGTCCGGAATGCCTCATCCTTCATGGCTCGTTCCAGGTCGCCGGCCGCACCTGCCTGCAGCATGGCGGTGACCAGAGCGGCTATGGAAGCCTGGCCTTCTGCTAAGCCTTCAGCATGACCAACGACTTTTCCATCCGTATATCCCTCGGCAAGGCCCTGCTTGTATGCGGTCTTGGTTGGATATTCCAACACGACTCCTTCCATCGCTTCCGTCACTCCTTTCCTGACCTTATTATACTTCTCGGCCAGGGATTCCGCAATGGTCTTGGACATGTCGATGATGGTGCCGCGGGCGATCTCATCGATCACTCTGGCGTCAGCTAACCCATCCAGACGGCGCCGTATGGAATGGTACTCGTCCCGGAGCGCATAAAGCTTCTCTGTGTCGTTTTCGATCTCAGCAAATTCATGTTCATAGCGGAACAGATAAAACGGAAGCAGGAACCAAAGCTGCTTTTGGAATATAGCTTCCAGGCTATAGTTCTGCACCTTCAGGACCTCCACCGGATAGGTGATGCTGCTCCCGTCCGGCATGATCAGATTCACCCGCATACGATCCGGTGTGTTTTTACTGTGCCGCAGGAACATGACGCCGGAGCTCGGAAATCTGGCGATAAGGTGGTCTCTCGCGCTGCTGCTGTTTTCCAGAGCGTCCAGGGCATCGTATTCGAACATGCGGAGCAGCATGCTGCCATCGTCCGTACTCTGGCATTCGATATGGAATCGTCTGTCCAGGATGCCGACGATGCCGAAAAATGAGTCTGTGGTACGCTGAACGATCCCTTCCGGAGAGAGATGGAACTGCTCATTCTGCAGGTGGATGATGCTGCGGTCCGGCTCAAAGTGCTCATCGAACATCTCGTTTACGATCGGGATGATCAGCTCGGAGCAATCCGTGATCAGGGTGCGGAACACACTGTCGTAGGGGTGGGCTTTTGCTGCGCTTTTGCCCGCATTAAGAGAAGCAGGCGGATTCTGATGTTCTTTCAATCGTTTACCTCCTCACGTGTATGATCCCGGCGCCGGAAATGCATCGTAACACCTTCCCCATAGACGGTCAACCCATTCTGAAACAGGCAGAATCCTTTGTTTTTCCCCTATGTCGGCCATATAAAAGAACATATGTTTTGCATTTTTCCTTCCATTTTGACCACCGCTGTGGTACAATCTTCCCATGGACTTTAAGCTACACTCAGAATTTCAACCGACGGGGGATCAGCCCCGCGCGATCGACCAGCTGGTCACGGCCTTCGAGGATGGACAGAAGGCCGCTACTTTGCTTGGCGTGACCGGATCCGGCAAGACCTTCACGATGGCGAACGTCATCCAGAGGCTGAACCGGCCGACTCTGGTCATCTCCCATAACAAGACGCTGGCCGCCCAGCTCTACGGCGAGTTCAAGGAATTCTTCCCGGAGAACGCCGTGGAGTATTTTGTTTCCTATTACGATTATTACCAGCCGGAGGCCTACGTGGCGTCCACGGACACCTACATCGAGAAGGACTCCCAGATCAACGACGAGATCGACAAGCTCCGGCACTCCGCGACGGCGGCGCTGGCGGAGCGGCGGGACGTCATCATCGTGGCCTCCGTGTCCTGCATCTACGGCATCGGCAGCCCGGAGGAGTACGAGAGCCAGATGATCTCCCTGCGTCCGGGGATGGAGAAGTCCCGCCGGGAGATCCTGGAGGAGCTGGTGGGGATCCAGTACGTCAGGAACGATGTGGATTTTGACCGGGGTTCCTTCCGGGCTCGGGGCGATATCATCGACATCTATCCCGCCGGCTCCGACAAGTCGATCCGGGTGGAGCTCTTCGGCGACGAGATCGAGACGATCAAGGAGATGAACCCGATCACCGGCGAGATCCTGGGGCTGCGCAAGCACGTCTCCATCTATCCGGCGTCCCACTATGTGACCTCCAAGGAGAACATGGACCGGGCCCTCGTCACCATCGAGGAGGAGCTGGAGGACCGCATCCGCTGGTTCAAGGACCGGGGCAAACTGTTGGAGGCCCAGCGCATCGAGCAGCGGACCCGCTACGACATGGAGATGCTCCGGGAGATCGGCACCTGCAAGGGGATCGAGAACTACTCCCGCCACATCAGCGGCCTGGAGCCGGGCGCCAAGCCGTATACTTTGATCGACTTCTTCCCGGACGATTTCATCACGATCATCGACGAGTCCCACGTCATGCTGCCGCAGCTCAGAGCCATGTACGCCGGGGACCGGTCCCGCAAGACCTCCCTGGTGGACTACGGGTTCCGGCTGCCGTCCGCGCTGGATAACCGCCCGCTGACCTTCACCGAGTGGGAGGGGATGACGGGGCAGATCCTGTTCTGCAGCGCCACGCCGGCGGCCTATGAGAAGGAAGAATCCATGGGCATCACCGCCGAGCAGGTGATCCGGCCGACGGGCCTCCTGGATCCGCCGATCGACGTGAGGCCGACGGAGAACCAGGTGGACGACCTGATCGGCGAGCTGAACCGCACCATCGCGGCGGGCGGCAGGGCCTTCGTCACCACCCTGACCAAGAAGATGGCGGAGAGCCTGACGGACTACCTGGGCAAGGCGGGCCTCAGGGTGCGCTATCTGCACTCCGACGTGGACACCCTGGAGCGGGTGGAGATCATCCGGTCCCTCCGGCTCGGGGAGTTCGACGTGCTGGTGGGCATCAACCTCCTGAGGGAGGGCCTGGACATCCCGGAGGTCACCCTGGTGGCCATCCTGGACGCGGACAAGGAGGGCTTCCTCCGCACGGAGACGTCTTTGATCCAGACCATCGGCAGGGCGGCCCGGAACGTGGACGGCCACGTGGTCATGTACGCGGACTACGTGAGCAACGCCATGCGGGCGGCGATCGACGAGACGAAGCGCCGCCGGGACATCCAGCAGAAGTATAACGAGGAGCACGGCATCACCCCGACCAGCGTGCGGAAGAACGTCAGGGACGCCATCGAGGCGACCCAGGCGGCGGACGGCGGCGAGACCCTCCACGGCAAGAAGCCGAAGGAGATGACCGGCAAGGAGCTTCGGGAATACATCAAGAAGCTGGAGAAGGAGATGCGGCAGGCGGCCGAGGACCTGCAGTTCGAGCGGGCCGCCGAGCTCAGAGATATCATTTTCGATTGCAAAGCGAGGCTATAGATGGCAAACGAGATCATCGTCACAGGCGCTGCGGAGAACAATCTGAAGCACATCAACGTGCGGATCCCGAGGGACAAGCTGGTGGTTTTGACCGGCCTGTCCGGCTCCGGGAAGTCTTCGCTCGCCTTTGATACCATATATGCGGAGGGCCAGCGGCGCTACGTCGAGAGCCTGTCCTCCTACGCCCGCCAGTTCCTGGGGCAGATGGACAAGCCGGACGTGGAGTCCATCGAGGGACTGTCGCCGGCGATCTCCATCGACCAGAAGACCACGAGCAAGAACCCGCGCTCCACGGTGGGCACGGTCACGGAGATCCACGACTACCTGCGTCTGATGTACGCCCACATCGGCGTGCCCCACTGCCCGGTCTGCGGCCGTGAGATCAGCAGCCAGAGCGTGGACCAGATCGTGGACAACATGATGTCCTTCCCGGAGGGGACCAAAATGGTGGTCCTGGCGCCGGTGGTGCGCCGCCGCAAGGGCATGCACGAGAAGATCCTGGAGCGCATCCGCAAGGACGGCTACACCCGCGCCCGCATCGACGGCGAGATCCTGGACCTGAACGAGGGCGAGATCCATCTGGAGAAGAACAACCCGCATAACATCGACATCGTCGTGGACCGCATCGTGATCAAGGACGGCCAGCAGGGCCGGATCTCCGAGGCGGTGGAACTGGCCATGAAGGAGGGCGATGGCCTGGTCTCCGCCCAGTTCAGGGACGGCGCCTACGAGACGGAGAAGATGTACTCCACCAAGTTCGCCTGCCCGGACCACGGGGTCAGCATCGAGGAGCTGGAGCCGAGGATGTTCTCCTTCAACAGCCCCTTCGGCGCCTGCCCGGAGTGCGCGGGCCTGGGCTTCACCGAGAAGGTGGTCCCGGAGAACATCATCAAAATGGACGAGTCCATCCTGGACGGCGCCCTCGGCCGCATCTTCGTCACCATGCAGTTCACCAGCTACTACTGGCAGATCATCGACGTGCTGGCGGAGCAGTACAAGGTCGACCTGACCAAGCCGTTCAAGGACCTCCCGAAGAAGTTCGTGAACGACCTGCTCTACGGCACCGGCGACCGCAAGCTCAAGTACACGGTCACCAACGCCCGGGGCAAGGTGCAGCACAGGGATCACCCTTTCGAGGGCATGATCACCAACCTGGAGCGCCGCTACCGGGAGACCAACTCCGAGATGATGCACGAGTGGATGGGCCGCTACATGACCACCATGCCGTGCCCGGCCTGCAAGGGCAAGCGCCTGCGGCCTGAGGTCCTGGCGGTCACCGTGGGCGGCAAGAACCTGGCGGAGTTCTCTGACCTGTCCATCCGGCAGGCCAGCCGGTTCGTGGACGAGCTCAAGCTCACCGAGAAGGAGGAGATGATCGCCCGCCAGATCCTCAGGGAGGTCAAAGCCCGCCTGAAATTCCTGGTGGACGTGGGCCTGGACTACCTGACCCTGTCCCGTTCCTCCGGCTCCCTCTCCGGCGGCGAATCCCAGCGCATCCGCCTGGCGACCCAGATCGGCAGCTCCCTGGTGGGCGTACTCTACATCCTGGACGAGCCGAGCATCGGCCTCCACCAGCGGGACAACGGCAAGCTCCTGACGACCCTGCGCCGCCTGACCGACATCGGGAACACTTTGATCGTCGTCGAACACGACGAGGAGACCATGTACGCGGCGGACCACATCATCGACATCGGCCCGGGCGCCGGCATCTACGGCGGCGAGCTGGTGGCGGAGGGCACCGTGGAGGACATCAAAGCCTGCGACGCCTCCATCACCGGCCAGTACCTCTCCGGCAAACGGCGGATCGAGGTCCCTGCGGCCCGGCGGGAAGGCACCGGCGAGGTCATCTCCATCCGTGGCGCCCGCGTCAACAACCTGAAGAACGTGGATGTGGACATCCCGCTGGGCAAGTTCACCTGCGTCACCGGCGTCTCCGGCTCCGGCAAGAGCTCTTTGATCAACGAGGTCCTGAACAAGGGCGCCTCCGCCGCAGTGAACAAGTCGGCGGTGACCCCGGGCGACCACGACGCGATCCTTGGCCTCGAGCACATCGACAAGGTCATCGACATCGACCAAAGCCCGATCGGCCGCACCCCGCGTTCCAACCCGGCGACCTACACCGGCATGTTCACCCGGATCCGCGACCTCTTCGCGGCCACCCCGGACGCCAAGATGCGGGGCTTCGGCAAAGGCCGCTTCTCCTTCAACGTGAAGGGCGGGCGCTGCGAAGCCTGCAGCGGCGACGGCATCGTCAAGATCGAGATGCACTTCCTCCCGGACGTCTACGTCCCATGCGAGGTCTGCGGCGGCAAGCGCTACAACCGCGAGACCCTGGAGGTCAAATACAAGGGCAAGAGCATCTACGACGTCCTGGACATGAGCGTGGCGGAGGGCCTCGACTTCTTCAAAAACCTCCCGGGCATCAAACGCTATCTGCAGACGCTGAACGACGTCGGCCTCGGCTACATCAAGATCGGCCAGCCTTCCACCCAGCTCTCCGGCGGCGAAGCCCAGCGCGTCAAGCTGGCCACCGAGCTGGCCCGGCGCGACACCGGCAGCACCCTCTACATCCTGGACGAGCCGACCACCGGCCTTCACTTCGCCGACGTGGACAAGCTGATCGCAGTCCTGCAGCGCCTGGTGGACGCGGGCAACACCGTCGTCGTCATCGAGCACAACCTGGACGTGATCAAATGCGCCGACCACATCATCGACCTGGGCCCTGAGGGCGGCGACAAAGGCGGTACCATCGTGGCCACCGGCACCCCTGAGGAGGTGGCCGCCTGCGAAGCCAGCTACACCGGCCAGTACCTGAAACCGATGCTGGAGCAATAGCAGTTATGAGATATGAGAAGGCCCCGTCCGTGCGGACGGGGCCTTTTGGTGCGCGGGGGTGGTGGTGGTGGGCTCGGGGTGACGGTGAAAATGAAGGGCAAGTCACCCCGTCCCGACGGGACGGACATAGATGGACATCATTTTTTCATGTTGACGGCCTCTGGATGTGCTGAAGGTGAAAAAATGAAGGGCAAGTCACCCCGTCCCGACGGGACGG
>CADCOV010000171.1 GCA_902803185.1 uncultured Eubacteriales bacterium | reverse complement strand
CTCAAGGAGGACTACGGGGACGTGGACATCATGATGTACGGCAACACCAAACACGGCGCCAACACCATCCTGGACGCGGATGAAGACTGGGTCCTGGTGCGGGTGGATACCCCGAAGAAGTCCGTCGAGAAGCTGATCCGCCTGGAGGGCATCGAGCGCATCGGAAAGGTGACCGAATAGGCGAATCATCTTGACAATTTCCTCCCGATGTGAGATAGTTTTATTGGTCTAAAAGGGAGTAGCTCACGCAGAAGCGTGACATATTTCGTCAGTACGGGAAAACCCGGAATATGTTGGAAGCAGCGAGACTTTTACCGGCTTCGGTAAAAGTCTTTTTTTGTAGATATAGAGAGAAAGAAAGGAAACGTAAATGGATGTAACAAACATCATATCACTGCTCGGCGGTGTCGCGATGTTCCTGTTCGGCATGTCGGTCATGGGGGATTCTCTGAAGAAGGTGGCCGGCAGCAAGATGGAGATGATTTTGTTCAAGCTCTCCGGGAACGCGCTGAAGGCGATCCTCCTCGGCACGGGCGTCACCGCTGTCATCCAGTCCTCATCGGCCACCTCGGTCATGACCGTCGGTTTCGTCAACTCCGGCATGATGAAGGTCCGCCAGGCCATCGGCGTCGTCCTCGGCGCGATCCTGGGCACCAGCATCACGGGCTGGATCCTCTGTCTGAACAGCCTGGGCGGATCCGGCGCGGAGGTCGCTTCGCTCCTCAGCACGAAGGTGCTGACCGGCATCGCCGCCCTCATCGGCATCGTCATGTGGATGTTCTCCAAGAAGACCTCCACCAAAAACGTCGGCGGGATCCTGCTGGGCTTCGCGGTCCTGATGTACGGCATGAGCGTGATGTCCGGCTCCATCGAGCCGCTCCGTGAGGATCCGCGTTTCATCAGCACGCTGACAAGCTTTACCAACCCGGTGCTGGGCGTTTTGGTCGGCCTCGCCGTCACCGCGGTGATCCAGAGCGCCAGCGCGGCGGTCGGTATCCTGCAGGCCCTCGCGGTCACCGGCGCCATCGAATTCGACATGGCATTCCCGATCCTCATGGGCATCGGCATCGGCGCTTCCGTCCCGGTCATCCTGAGCGCCCTTGGCGCCAGCACCAACGGCAAGCGGACCGCCTTCGTATATCTGATCATCGACATCCTCGGCGCCGTGATCTGCGGCTCCATCTTCTATATCCTGAACGCCATCATCGGGTTCTCCTTCATGACGTCCACCATGACGATGGTGAGCATCGCTTTGGTGAACTCCCTGTACCGGCTGGCCATCGTGATCGTGCTCGGCCCGTTCATCGGCGCGCTGGAGAAGATCGTCTGCAGGCTCTTCCCGGAAAGCGCAGAGGCTGCAGCGGAGCAGGCGGACATGGACCTTCTGGAATCCCGATTCCTGTCCCACCCGGCCCTGGCGCTGGCCCAGAGCAAGACTGTCATCGACTCCATGGCCGAAAAGGCCACGGAGAGCGTGGAGGGCGCCATCGCCGTCCGGCAGCAGTTCAGCCGCAGCGGCCTCAAGAAGGTCTTGGGGCTGGAGGACGTTCTGGACCGCTACGAGGACAAGCTGGGCAAGTATCTGTTCAAGATCACCGAAGGCGAGCTGAGCACGGAGCAGTCCGAGGAGGTCAACAAATACCTCAAGGTCCTGACGGACTTCGAGCGCATGAGCGATCACGCCCGCAACATCGGCGAGGCGGCAACGGAGATCAACAACAAAAAGATCGCCTTCTCCGGAGAGGCGGAGCGGGAGCTCAGCACCCTGGAGAGGGCCATCGGCGACATCGTCCGCCTGACCTACGAGGCCTTCATGGAAAACGACCTCGCGAAGGCGGTCCGGATCGACCCGCTGGAGGAGGTCATCGACGATCTCTGCGACACCCTGAAGAGCCACCACATCGACCGGGTGAGCCGCCAGGAGTGCACCCTGGAGAACGGCTTCGTCTTCAACGACCTGCTGACGGATTACGAGAGGATCTCCGACCACTGCAGCAACGTGGCCATCGACCTCATGGAGGCGGCGGACGAGGCACTGCAGTCCCACGAGTTCCAGGACAGCATGGAGTACCGCCAGTCCGAGGTGTTCCTCAGCAATTATAACCGCTACAAGGAAGAATACGCGCTCTAGCAGCGCGGCTGCAGGCCCCCGCAAGGGGGCCTTTTGCGTGTTTGACAGACATGGCCGGCTGCCGTACAATAGGAATACAGGCGGGACGTTCCTCCCGCCTTTTTGTCACAGCCTGCAAATAAAAAGTCAAGGCTGAAATGATGTACTTTGAAAACTTTATACAGGTTGAATGAAAGCGCAAAAAGAAGGCTG
>CADCOV010000170.1 GCA_902803185.1 uncultured Eubacteriales bacterium | reverse complement strand
GGGATGCGGAAGATGGTGTAGAGCCAGGCGATCCGGAAGGCGCAGATGCTCAGCACGCTGGTCAGCATCGGCGCGAAGGAGTGCCCCAGGCCGCGGACCGCGCACAGGAGGGAGTCCATGGCGCCGCAGAGGAAGTACGGCAGGCACATGATGATCAGGCGGTAGGCGCCGGCGTCGATCACCGCCGGGCTGCTGCTGTAGATGCCCATCAGCGGCTTCGCGAACAGGGAAGCCAATCCGCCCAGTGCCAGGCCCATCACGGTGGTGCAGGCCAGGTTGACCCGGGTGATCCGCCGGATCCGGTCAAAGCGCCCCGCCCCCATGTTCTGCCCCATGAAGGACAGGATGGACTGGCTGAAGGCGTACATGCCCATGAAGACGAACCCTTCTATATTGGAGGCCGCGGAGCTGCCCGCCACCACCACCTCGCCGAAGCCGTTGATGGCAGCCTGGATCATAACGTTGGAGATGGCGAAGACGATGCCCTCGAACCCGGCCGGCACGCCGATCCGGAGCACCTCCAGGAGCCGCTGGGTGTGGAGCTTCAGCTTCCTCCAGTCCAGCCGGAACATCTCCTCCTCCCGGGTCAGGCAGATCCAGATCAGGAGGGCCGACAGGCACTGGGAGATCGCCGTCGCCGCCCCCACGCCGGCCACGTCCATCTTGAGGACGATGACGAAGAACAGGTTCAGCACCACGTTCAGCACGCCGGCGATGGACAGGTAGATGAGCGGCCGCCGGGTGTCCCCCTTGGCCCTGAGCACCGCGCTGCCGAAGTTATAGATCATGAGGGCCGGCATCCCCAGGAAGTAGATCCTGAGGTACAGGGCCGCCAGCGGCAGCACCTTCTCCGGCGTCTGCATCAAAACCAGCATCGGCTCCGCCAGGGTGAGGCCGATCCCGGTCAGAACGAACCCGCCCACGATGCTGAAGAGCATGGAGGTGTGGATGGTGTCCGACAGGTCCTTCCGGTTCCTGGCCCCGTAGAAGCGGGCGGCCATGACGTTGACGCCCACGCCCACCCCCAGGAACAGGTTGGTCAGCAGGTTCACCAGCGCGCCGGTGGAGCCCACCGCCGCCAGGGAGTTGTCTCCGGCAAAGCGGCCCACGACGATGACGTCCGCCGCGTTGAACAAAAGCTGCAGCAGCGAGGACAGGACGATCGGTACGGTGAACAGGAGCATCTTCGGCAGGATCGCTCCCGTCGTAAGATCCATCTCGTGTTTTCCCCTTTCCAGTTCCTTCTTTTCCTCTGCCATGCGATCCCTTCCTTTCCTGATCCAACAGACGCCCCCGGCGTCTAAAGGGATATTATAGCAGTGTGACCTCCCCTTTTCAACACCGCTGTGGGGAATCTTTTTCCCCTTACCGGCAAAAAAAGTGTTTACTTTTCCCGTCGGTCGTGTATAATTCAATTGTAAGCAATTTAATTTAGTGTTTGACAATCAGAAAGCGGGGATCATATAATTATGGCAGGGATCTACGACTACACCGTCAAAGACAGAAAAGGAAATCCGGTCAGCATGAGCGAATACGCGGGCAAGACGCTTTTGATCGTCAACACCGCAACGGGCTGCGGCTTCACCCCGCAGTACGAGGGCCTGGAGGCGCTCTACGAGAAGTATAAGGATCAGGGCTTTGAGATCCTGGACTTCCCGTGCAACCAGTTCGGCAGGCAGGCGCCGGGTTCCAACGACGAGATCCACGAATTCTGCACCCTGAGATACAACACCACCTTCCCGCGCTTCGCGAAGATCGATGTGAACGGCGCCAACGAGGATCCGCTCTACACCTATCTCAAGAGCCGGCAGAAGGGCGGCCTCCTGGGCAGCAAGATCAAGTGGAACTTCACCAAGTTCCTGGTAGATAAGGAAGGCAACGTCATAGGCCGCTTTGCGCCGACCGACACGCCGGAAAAGATCGACGCGAAGGTCGCGGCCATCCTGTAAGCCGCCCTTCCGCCGCAGCGAAAGAGGAGTATCATGAACGATTTCGATCCGCTCAAGTTAGAGAATCAGCTTTGTTTCCCGCTCTACGCCGCTTCCAAGGAACTGGTGAGGAGATATAAACCGCATTTGGACAAGCTGGACCTCACCTACACCCAGTACATCGCCATGATGGTGATGTGGGAGCACAAGACCATCAGCCTCAAGGAACTGGGCCGGTACCTCTTCCTGGACTCCGGCACCCTGACCCCGCTCCTCAAGAAGCTGGAGGCCAAGGGCTACGTCGTCCGGGAGCGTTCCCACGAGGACGAGCGCAACCTGATCGTTCAGATCACCGACGAGGGCATGCGCCTCAAGGAGAAGGCAGCCGTCGTGCCGGAGTGCATGGGCCGCTGCATCCCCCTCTCCCCTGAGGAGGCCGGCGCGCTCTATACGATTCTGTACAAGATCCTCGGCACCTGGAATGCCGAGGAAGAAAAGTAAGGAGGAATACTATGGCAGTCATCAACGTCACTGAAGCCAATTTCGAAGAAGAAGTTCTCAAGTCCGACAAGCCGGTGCTCGTCGATTTCTGGGCCGCCTGGTGCGGACCGTGCAAGATGCTCTCCCCGATGGTAGATCAGGTCGCTGAAGAGACCGACGCCGTCAAGGTCTGCAAGATCAACGTCGATGAGGAAGGCGATCTGGCCGCGGATTACGGCGTCATGTCCATCCCGACCCTGATCCTCTTCAAGAACGGCGAGGAAGCCGCCCGTTCCGTCGGCGTCATCCCGAAGCCGAAGATCCTGGAGTTCATCGCCCAGTAACAAAGCGACCCCCGCGCAGCAGTTTGCACTGCTGCGCTTTTCTTTTGCGCTGAGCGCCGGCCGCACATGAAAAACTCCGCACCGAAGTGCGGAGTCCCTCACATATCCTTTGTTATTCCACGCCGGCCACGCGGCCCACGATCCAGAAGCCCAGGAAGGCCACGATGTCCGCCGCCACGATGGTGGAGCCCACAGGCGTGCCCGCCACGATGGAGATCAGAAGCCCCGCCAGGGCGCAGCACACGGAGAGCACCGCGGAGCAGATGGTCACGGACAGGAAGCTTTTGAAGACCCGCATCGCCGACAGGGCCGGGAAGATGACCAGGGCGGAGATCAGGAGGGACCCCACCAGGTTCATCGCCAGCACGATGATGACGGCGATGACGATGGCGATCATCAGGTTGTAGCGGCTGGCGTTGGTGCCCGTCGCCACCGCGAAGTTCTCGTCAAAGGTGACTGCGAAGATCTTGTTGTAGAACAGCACGAAGATCACCACCACCGCGATGGAGAGCGCCACGCAGAGCCAGACCTCGTAAGGCTTGAGGGTCAGGATCGAGGTGGAGCCGAACAGGGTGCTGCACACGTCGCCGGAGATGTTGGAGGACGTGGAGAACAGGTTCATCAAAAGGTAGCCGATGGCCAGCGCACCCACGGAGAGCATGGCGATGGCCGCGTCGCCTTTGATCCTGGTGTTCTGGCCGGTGCGGAGCAGCAAGACCGCCGCGATCACGGTCACCGGGAGCACCAGCAGCATCTCGTTGCTGATCCCCAGCACCGCGGCCAGGGCGATGCCGCCGAAGGCCACGTGGGACAGGCCGTCCCCGATGAAGGAGAAGCGCTTCAGCACCAGGGTCACGCCCAGGAGCGAAGAGCAGAGGGCGATCAAAGTGCCCACGATGAAGGCGTACCGCACGAAGGGATACGCGAAGTATTCAGCGATGCTCGTCATGCGTCTTCCCCTCCTTCCGCCGGGACTTTCTCAGATGCAGGGGCTTCCTCAACAGCAAGTGTTTCCTCTTCAGCAGGGACTTCCCCCTCTGCAGGAGCTTCCTCCCCCGCATCCTCCTCATCCTCCGTCACGCCGATGAACCGCCGGCCGATCCGGCTCCTGCGGTATTCCTCCGTCGTCCCGAAGAACAGGGTGTCCCCGATGTGCAGGATGTGGTCCGCATACCGGAGCGCCGCATCCATGTCGTGGGTGATCATGATGATGGTGATCCCCTGCTTGTGGAGATCCTCGATCAGGTCGTACATCTCCTGGGTGATCCTAGGATCCAGGCCGGCCGCCGGCTCGTCCAGGACCAGGAGCCGCCTGGTGGCGCAGAG
>CADCOV010000169.1 GCA_902803185.1 uncultured Eubacteriales bacterium | reverse complement strand
TCTTGAGCTCGGCGATCTCCTCGTCCGCCTCCTCCGTCGCCTCCAGGATGACGTGGAAGGCCGGCGCCACGTCCGGTGACGCCTCCTCCGGCAGCCCCAGGTGGAGGGCCGCCCGGTCGTCGTAGTCCGCCATCAGCTCCGCGAACACGCCGTTGATCCGGTCGATGACCGGCTTCTTGCTCCGGTAGTTGACGTTGAGGTCGATGACCTCGGAGGCCTCGTCCCCGCCGCTGAACTGCCGGTATTTCTCCAGGAAGATGTCCGGATCCGCCAGGCGGAACCGGTAGATGCTCTGCTTGACGTCGCCCACCATAAACCGGTTGTCCGGCCGGGCGATCAGGGAGACGATGGTCTCCTGCAGGATGTTGGTGTCCTGGTACTCGTCGATGAAGATGTGGGAGAAGCGCTTCCTGTAGTGCTCCGCCGCCTCCTCCCGCTCCAGGATCGAGAGGCAGTAGTGCTCGTAATCCGCGAAGTCGATGACCCGCGCGGCGCTCTTTTCTTCCTTATATAATTCGTCGAAGGCTCTGAGCAGGCGGCAGAAGGTCTTGTAGGCCGGCAGAGTCCGCCCCATGTCCTCCAGCTGCTCCGCCAGATCCCGATCCAGATAGTCCTTCCGCAGGGCATTGAGGCATTTCTTCGCTGCGTTCCGGCAGTCCTTGACCGTGTCCTTGATCCCGGTGTAGGCCGCCTTTTCTTCTTTGTTCGCGGAAAGCCTGAGATCGCCGAGCTGCAGCCGGGCCGAGAGCCCCGCCAGGACCTCCGCCGGCGCAAGGTCCCCCGTTTCCGCGAGGAAGGCAGCCCCGCCCCTGATCGGCGCAAACTCCTGCTCTCTCACCTTGTCCGCCAGCCGGTCCAGGCCGCTCTCCTCCAGGAGCCGGATCGCCGCGGCCATATACTGCTCCGCCGTCTCCACGCCCTGCAGGAGCTCCTGCCTCATGCTCTCCCAGAGCTTCGTCCCGCCGAAGGATCCGGGATCCGCGGTGAAGATCTCCTCCTGCCTGTCCAGCCACTCCCACGGGTGCGGCATCGCCATGATCCGCTCGTAGCCGGTGAGGAGGATGTCCCGCACCCTGTCCGGCCGGCGGTCGTCGCTGTAGCGGTCCATGAAGGCCAGGAAGTCCTCCCGCCCCTCCGCGAACTCCGCCTCCAGCAGCGCGTCCATCGCGTCCTGTTTCATCAAAACCGACCGGGCATCGTCGCAGGTGGAAAAGCCCGGCTCCAGATCCGTCAGGTAGAAGAACCGGCGGATCACGCTGAGGGCAAAGGAATGGAAGGTGGAGATGTCCGCCCTCGGCAGCTCCGTGAGCTGCTTCCTGAGGTAGGCGGCCGCCGCCGGATCTGCATCCGCCAGCCGCTCCGCCTCCCTGGTCAGGGAATCCCGGATCTTCTCCTTCATCTCCGCCGCCGCTGCGCTGGTGAAGGTCACCACCAGGAGGTTCCTGACCGGGACCCGCTGCTCGCAGACGATCCGGCGGATCCTCTCCACCAGGACCGCCGTCTTACCGGAGCCCGCCGCCGCTGCGACCAATATATTTTTCCCGCCGTCTACGATGGCGCTATACTGTTTCTCGTTCCACTGCATGGGTTTCCTCTCCCCGAAAAAGGGTGTTTCTGCTGATGTTGATTATATCAAATTTCTTGCTATAATTGAATGGTAAAGAAACGCTTTGATCAAGGAGGATGAAATGGACATCCGTAAAAAACCGACGATGCTCATGATCCTGGACGGCTTCGGCCTCCGGGACAAACGGGAAGGCAACGCCATCGCACTGGCGGAGAAGCCTTCTCTCGATAAGATCTTCGCCACCTACCCGGGCACGCAGCTGGAGGCCTCCGGCCTCGCCGTCGGCCTGCCGGAGGGGCAGATGGGAAACTCCGAGGTCGGCCACCTCAACATCGGCGCCGGCCGTGTGGTCTACCAGGAGCTCACCCACATCACCAAGACCATCGAGGACGGGGATTTCTTTGAGAACCCTGCCTTGTCCGCCTGCATGGACCACGTGAAGGAGAGGGGCACCGCCCTCCACCTCCTGGGCCTGGTTTCCGACGGCGGCGTCCACAGCCACATCACCCACCTTCTGGCTTTGATCGACATGGCCGCAAGGCGCGGTCTGGAGAAGGTATACGTCCACTGCTTCCTGGACGGCCGGGACGTGCCGCCGCGCTGCGCCCTGGGCTACCTGGAGCAGCTGGAGGCCCACATGAAGGAGGCCGGCGTCGG
>CADCOV010000168.1 GCA_902803185.1 uncultured Eubacteriales bacterium | reverse complement strand
GAAAACCAAGCGGAACATGGAGATGATCGAGATCGACAACGAACTGGAGGAGAGAGGCCTGGTATAGGGCCTTTGGCCAACCGAATATGTGAGCAGGGGAGCAGCGCGGGCTGCTCCTTTTTGCATGCTTGAGTTTCCCCTTACTGTGTGGACATTCCTGCCGGAAAACCGTTCCGAAATGTAAGGATCCCGTTCTCCCCAAACGTTGAAAAATCAATACTTTGGGGACCCAAAAATGCCGTTGACAGCCTATGGGGAAGGGGGTAGAGTAGCGGTACGGAAGGAGGTGACGGACATGAAGAATCCGGAGATCGGGATCTGGCTGGAAGACGAGGCACATGGATGCGCGGTGGCTGCCGCGCTGAATCTGATCGGCGGGTTCGACATGACCATCTATCCTCCGGACGAGGAGCTAAGCCTCCATAATACCTCCTTTTTAGGGAACACCCTTGTCGCTTCTGCGGGGAAGGACCTTGCCGGCCTGTCCGGGAGGATCCTCCTCGCAGTAAGTGATCCCGAAGAGGAGGACCTCGCCGCGGATCCGCCCAGGATCTGGATCTACAGCCCGGCGCCGCTCCTGGCGGCCAAGCTGAGGGAAGTCATGGGGGAAGGAGCGGAGAGGAAGAACGAAGAAGTGATGCAGGGCGCTGCGGTGCTCGCATTCGCAGCGGACGCCGGCGGGATCGGGACCTCGTCCCTGGCCGCAGGAACGGCGGCGGCGCTCTACAGGATATTTGGCGAGAGGTCTTTGTATCTCAACCTCACGCCCTGCGACCGGCGGGCGGAAGCGCTGTTCGGGGAAGGGGCGGCGGAGGGCGAGGACCGGTTCCTCAGGATGCTCTTCGATCTCGCCAGGGACAGGCAGCCGGACCTCGGCCGCTACGTGGCGGAGGGAAACGGGGTCGACCGGGTGCCGGCGCCTTTGTTCAACCCAAGGTGCGGGGAGTTCGGCAGGTCGGGCCTTAGGAGGGTCGCGGAGGCGGCTGGCGCAAGAGGCTACCGCTATGTGGTCTTGGACATCGGCAATCACCTGGACGGAGAGCGGCCGGCTTTGGCGGAGACCGCATACCGGGCGGTCTGGCTCAGGAGCCGTGCGGAGAGCCGGGCGCCCTGGGAGGAGGATCGCACTCTGAATGTGGAGGCCGGGGGTTTGAAACACCGGCTGGCGGAGGAGGCGGACCGGATCGCCAGGGCTGTGGGAGGTGTGTGATGGATTTCGGGACGCTGCCGGAGGAACTGTTCCGGGAGGCTGCGGAGCTGGTGATGAAGACCGGCGCGGAGACGGACGAACAGGTGATGGCGATCGTGGAGGACAGGGTGCTCGCCCACGTGAAGCGGGCGACCTGCGGGGAGATGTGCATCCTGAGCGACCGGATCTTCGGCAAGATGCGGGGAGAGCTTGGTTCTCTCAGCTACCTTTTGAAGGACGAAAAGATCAGCGAGATCATGGTGAACGGCCCGGAGGAGATCTTCGTGGAGCGGGGCGGGACCATCATGAGGCTACCGGACCGGTTCGACAGCCGGGAGGACCTGGAGCGGGTGATCCGCCGGATCGCGGCCTCGGTCCACCGGGAGATCAGCGAGCTCAATCCGATCCTGGACGCCAGGCTCAGCGATGGATCCCGGGTGAGCGCCGTGCTGGGGAACGTGGCGATCGGCGGACCGTCGGTCACCATCCGGCGGTTCGGCAAGGACCGGATCGGCATGGCGGACATGCTGGAAAACCGCACGCTGCCCCGGGAGTGCGCGGAGGACCTGATCGACCTGGTGGCGGCGGGCTGCAACCTCTTCGTGAGCGGCGGCACCTCCTCAGGGAAGACGACCTTCTTGAACGCCCTCAGCGCATACATCCCGGCAGAGGAGCGGGTCATCGTGATCGAGGATTCCCTGGAGCTGGACTTCGAGGGGATCGCAAACATCGTGCGGCTGGAGTGCCGGGAGGCGAACTCCGCCGGACGGGGGAAGATCACGCTTAGGGACCTCATCCGGGCGAGCCTCAGGATGCGGCCGGACCGGCTCGTGGTGGGCGAGGTCCGGGGCGAGGAGGCTGCGGACATGCTGCAGGCCCTGAACACCGGTCACAGCGGGATGTCCACCGGTCACGGCAATTCGATCCGGGGCATGCTCCGTAGGCTGGAGGCGATGTACCTGAGCGGCAGCCAGATCCCGCTTGACGCGATCCGGATGCAGATCGTGGAGGCGGTGGACGTAATGGTCCATCTGGAGCGTTTCGCTGACGGCAGGCGCCGGGTGACGGAGGTCCAGGAGCTCTGCGGCTACGCGGACGGAGAGTACGTGCTGAACCCGTTGTATCTCATGGACGGGAAGCTGGAGCTTAGGAGCACCGGGCGGAAGCTCAGAAACGACATCAAACTCAGGCTGAAGGGGATCCGCAATGACAGATTACAGGAATTACCGGCTGAATAGGAAGGAGACCGCGCTGCTGGCCCTGGCCTCGGCGGTCCTTTGTCTGGGCATGGGAGAGCTGTTCTACGGGACCCTGTATATCGGCCTTCTCGCGCCGGCTGCCTTCTTCGGGCTCAGGCCGGCGGTGGAGAAGATCCTCGCCGGGAGGCGGAGGGAGCGGCTCAGGGCAGCCTTCAAGGACGCGCTGTATTCCTTCTCCGCCACCTTTTCCACCGGGGGCCACATGAACGAGGCCATTCGGGAGGCGGCCGCCTATGTCGCCTCGATCTACGGGGACGGGGCGGAGATGGTTTTAGAGCTTAGGCGCACGGACGCCCTGGTCCGAAGTGTGGGGGCCGATGAGGCGGCGCTCTGGTACGACCTGGCCGAGAGGTCCGGCATCGAGGACCTCAGGGAATTTGCCGCGGTGTACAGCGCCTGCCGGGAGACCGGCGGGAACCTGATCTACGCGGTGGACAAGGCGGCGGAGGTCCTCACCGACAAGATCGAGGTGGAGAGCGAGATCCGCAGCATGTCCGCCCAGAAGAAGCTGGAAGGCAGGGTCATCGGCGTTTTGCCGCCGGTCCTCATCCTGTTTCTCAGGGCGTCGTCGCCGGGATACATGGCGGTCATGTACGAGACCTGGATCGGCCGGATCTTCATGACGGCCGCCATCGGCGCGACGGTGTTCGCTGCAGTCATGACGGAGAAGATCACGAGGATCGAGATCTGAAAGAGGAGCGATGAAACCAGCAAAGAACAAAGAAACGGATCTCCTGCAGTACGTCCGGGAGCGGCCGAAGCTCCTGGCGGCAGCCTGCGGCGCGGCGGTGCTCCTCGCGGCCCTGCTGTTCCTGACCGGAAGCCGGGGCGAGGGCCTGCGGTACGGGGAGGACGGCACCGTGATCGCGGTGGACCTCTCCGAAGGAGGCGGCGCCGGCATCCCCCTCATCGTCAAGGCGGAGCGGGGAGAGACTGCGCTGGAGAAGGCGGCGACGATCCGCCCGGAGAGCGGGAAGACCGAAAAAGAGACCCGCTACGAGAGAAGCGAGGAGGACCTCCTCAGAGCGGAACTCGACCGGACGATCCGGGCCCTGAACGCGAGAGCGGCGGCGAACGGCGTCGTTGCGCTCCCGGCCTCCCTGGAGGACGGCACCCTGCTCCGGTGGTCTGAACCGAAGCAGGGAAAGGAGTGGCTGCTCTCGCTCCTCCTGATCCCGCTGGTGCCGGCCTATCAATACTCTGGCGAGAAGGAGAAGCGAAAGAAGGCGGCAGCCCGGACCAGGACCGAGGTCGTCCGGGCGCTGCCGGGGTTCACGGACCAGCTGTATCTTTTCCTGAGCTGCGGCATGGTGTTCGAG
>CADCOV010000167.1 GCA_902803185.1 uncultured Eubacteriales bacterium | reverse complement strand
TGATGGTGATCATCATCACCTATACGGACAACCAGCGGAACCTCGCGATCGAAAAGAGCAGGCTTCAGTCGGAGCTTGAGGTCGCCAGCGTCATCCAGCATTCGCTGCTGCCTTTGATCGGCGATACCTATCCCGGCAGGCGGGAGGTGGAGGTCAGCGGGTCGATGGAGGCGGCGAAGGAGGTCGGCGGCGACTTCTACGACGTGTTCTTCGTGGACAAAGACCGCCTCGCGATCCTGATCGGCGACGTCTCCGGCAAGGGCGTCCCGGCCGCGCTGTTCATGGCGTCCTCCAAGGTCACCCTGCAGAACTGCATCAGGGACATCCCGGAGCTCTCTGCGGCCATGGAAGCGGCGAACAACGCGCTCTGCGCCCGGAACGAGGCGGATATGTTCGTGACGGTCTGGGTGGGCATCCTGGATCTGACGGACGGCACGCTGCGCTATGTGAACGCAGGCCATAATCCGCCGGTCTTCCTCCATAGTGGCGAACCGCAGCTCCTCACCGGCAGGCACGGTTTCGTACTGGGCGGCATGGAGGACGTGCGGTACCGGGAGGAGAGCATCCAGTTCAGCCGAGGAGACGTCCTTTGCCTTTACACGGACGGCGTGACGGAGGCGGAGGACCGGACCCACGAGATGTTCGGCGATGACCGTCTGCTCGCCTGCTTCAAAGAACAGACGGGCGGCCCGGAGGACATCATCGGGAACGTGAAGAAAACGGTAGAAACCTTCGTGAACGGCAACGATCCGTTCGACGACATGACCATGCTCTGCCTCAAGTGGAACGGGGAGCAGGAAGCGATATGACAGAAGGGCCCCGGCATCCGGCCGTGGGCTGAGAGGGCAAGTGGTGGAAAAAGCGATCAAGTGGTTAAAAAAGGAACCGATGGTCCTGCTGGCGGCTTTGGCTGCGCTGGCGGGGCTCGTCATCACGCCGCCCTCAGCGGCGCTGGCCGAGGCGATCGACTGGCGGACGCTGGGGACGCTTTTGATGATGCTCTGCGTGCTGGAGGGGTTCAAGCAGGAGAACGTGCTCAGGCCGGTGGTGAACCTGGCGGGGCGGCTCCGGTCCATGCCGGCGCTGACGGCCTTCCTGGTCTTCGGCGTGTTCTTTTCCTCCATGTTCGTCACCAACGACGTGTCCCTGCTGATCTTCGTGCCGCTGACCATCCTGCTGTTCCGGAGCGCAGGGAAGGAGCACTACATCCTGCCGGTGATCTCCATGGAGAACATTGCAGCGGTGCGGGGATCGCTCCTGACGCCTTTTGGAAGCCCTCAGAACCTCTTCCTCTACGGCCAGTCCGGGGTGAGCGCCGGGCAGTTCATGCTGCACATGCTGCCGCTGTGCGCCATGTCCGCGGTGCTCCTCGTGCTCTTCATCCTGTTCCTCTACCGGAGGGATCTCGGCGAGGCGGCGGTCTATGAGGAGAAGGACCTGATGGCGGGAGGGGACCGGGCAAAGCGGGCCCTTTACCTGGCGCTGTTCCTTTTGATCCTGCTCGTCATCGTGACCCGCACAGGGCTTTGGCCGGCGGCGCTCGTCATCGTCCTCGCGGCGATCGCGGGGTTCGACCGGAGGCTCTTCCTCAAGGTGGACTACGCGCTGCTCTTCACCTTCCTCTGCTTCTTCGTGTTCTCGTCCTCCATCACCGGGAACCCTGCCATCGCGGGCTTCCTGGAACGGTCGGTGGCGGGAAGGGAGTACTGGTGGGCCATCGGCCTCAGCCAGGTGATCTCCAATGTGCCGGCGAGCATCGTGCTCTATCCGTTCACGGAGAACTTCGCCGGGCTGATCTACGGGGCGGACACGGCGGGCCTCTGCTCGCTGATCGGCTCCCTGGCGTCGGTGATCAACTACCGGATCTACGTCCGGGAGTATCCGGGCCGGGGCGGCGCCTTCATCAAAACCTTCACCCTGGTGAGCTGGGCCTTCTTCGCCGTCGTGGTGATCCCGGGGCTCCTGCTCAGCCGGTGGGATTTCTTCGCGTGACGATAATGTAAAAAGGCACATTGAGGGAGGCACTTCGTAAGGAAGAGCCTCCCTCCTATTTGAACATGAGATAATTGACTGCGCCGGT
>CADCOV010000166.1 GCA_902803185.1 uncultured Eubacteriales bacterium | reverse complement strand
TGCTACGACGGCGCCCCGGAGGTGACCGAGGTGGTGAAGAGGGTCTGCGCCGAGCGCGGCGTCCCGCTGACCTGCGTGGATTTCTCCAACCTGGCGCTCCTCGAGGCCGGTCTCGAGGGCCAGCGGTTCCTCTGGAAGGGGAGAGAGTACCACCTTTCCCTCCTGGGCGCCCACCAGCTGCACAACGCGGCGGTGGTGCTGGAGACCGTTGCCGCGCTGAGGAAACGGGGGTGGGAGATCCCGGAGAGCGCCGTCGGGAGCGGCCTCGCCGGCACGGAGTGGCCGGCCAGGTTCGAGATCCTGGCGAAAGAGCCGCTCTTCATCCTGGACGGCGGCCACAACCCGCAGTGCGCGGAGGCGCTGGCGAAGAGCGCCGCCGACCTGCTGCCGGGGCAGAAGGTGGTCTTCCTCCTCGGCGTGCTGGCGGACAAGGACTACGATAAGATCATCGATCTGGTGGCGCCGCTGGCGGAGAAGTTCGTCTGCCTGACGCCGGTGAGCGACCGGGCCCTGACCGGGGAGAAGCTGGCGGAGTACCTGATGGAGAGAGGCCTGGCTGCAGAGGCTGCGGCGGACATCCCGGCGGGGATCCGGGCGGCGCTGTCCGCGGGACAGACCCTCTCCTGCCCGGTGATCTGCTTCGGCTCCCTCTACCTGGCGGGTGCGGTCCGGACCGACTTTGCCGGGGTGTACCGGAAGTGGCTGCGGAAGGAGAAGATCCGGGCCAGAGAGGCCCTGAACTACGAGCTCCGGGAGGAGAAGAGCCGTCAGATCTCGGAGAACCTGCTGGCCTCCCCGGAATTCCGGCGGGCGAAGACGATCATGGTCTACCGGGGCGTCAAGGGCGAAGTCAGGCTGGATGCTTTGATCGGCGCGCCGGAGGCGGCGGACAAGCGCTTCTGCTATCCGCTCTGCATCAGCAAGACCGAGATGATCGCTTTGGTGCCGGGCGGCGAGGACGGCTGGCGGCCGGGGGCCTTCGGGATCCCGGAGCCGGTGCGGGAGCTGGCGGAGGAGGTGCCGCCGGAGGAGATCGATCTGGTGGTCTGCCCGCTGACCGGCTTCGACGAGGCGTGCCGCAGGCTCGGCATGGGCGGCGGTTTCTACGACCGGTATCTGCCGAAGTGCGTGAACGCGGGGATCGTGGCGGTGGCCTTTGAATGCCAGAAGGCGAAGGAGGTCCCGGCGGAGGCCTGGGACAAGCCCGTGGACGCGGTGTTTACAGAGGATGCCGTCTATCGCAGATAGGCGATCCCACAGGATCCGGCCTACAGTGAAGAAAAGTTCAACAAAGGTCACAGATTTTGGTATTTTGCTGGACCGCATCAGATGATATACTATCGGTGTACTCTAAGAGAACGTAATGTGGGGCTCGCCCCGAAAGCATAAGGAGGTAACAATGGCTTACATGTCGGACATCGAGATCGCTCAGGCGAACGAGAAGAAGAAGATCACAGAAGTTGCGGCTGCGGCGGGTATCGACGAGAAATACCTGGAGCAGTACGGCAATTACAAGGCAAAGATCGATTACGCTTTGCTGAAGGACAGAGCGGACAGACCGAACGGCAAACTGATCCTGGTCACCGCCATCACCCCGACGCCTGCCGGCGAGGGCAAGACCACCACGTCCGTCGGACTGGCTGACGGCCTCAAGAAGATCGGCAAGAACGTCGTCGTCGCGCTGAGAGAGCCATCCCTCGGCCCGGTCTTCGGCGTCAAGGGCGGCGCCGCCGGCGGCGGATACGCCCAGGTCGTCCCGATGGAAGACATCAACCTCCACTTCACCGGTGACTTCCACGCCATCGGCGCAGCCAACAACCTGCTGGCCGCCATGCTGGACAACCACATCCAGCAGGGCAACAAGCTGGGCATCGACCCGAAGCAGATCACCTGGAAAAGAGCGGTGGACATGAACGACCGCCAGCTCCGCCACATCGTCGACGGTCTGGGCGGCAAGGCCCAGGGCGTGCCGCGGGAGGACGGTTTTGATATCACCGTCGCCTCCGAGATCATGGCGATCTTCTGCCTCGCTTCCGATATCATGGACCTCAAGCAGAGACTGGCCCGCATCATCGTCGGCTACACCTATGACGGCAAGCCGGTGACCGCCCACGACCTGAAGGCCGAAGGCGCGATGGCGGCCCTGCTGAAGGACGCCCTGAAGCCGAACCTGGTCCAGACCCTGGAGCACACCCCGGCGATCATCCACGGCGGCCCGTTCGCCAACATCGCCCACGGCTGCAACTCCGTGACCGCGACCCGCATGGCCCTCAAGCTCAGCGACTACACCGTCACCGAGGCCGGCTTCGCCGCCGACCTGGGCGCCGAGAAGTTCCTGGACATCAAGTGCCGCATGGCCGGCCTTAAGCCGAATGCAGTCGTCATCGTGGCCACCGTCCGCGCGCTGAAGTATCACGGCGGCGTCGCCAAGGCGGACCTCAACAATGAGAATCTCGAAGCGCTGGAAGCCGGTCTCCCGAACCTGCTGCAGCACGTTTCCAATATCAAGGACGTCTACGGACTCCCTTGCGTCGTAGCGATCAACGCCTTCCCGACGGACACCAAGGCGGAGCTCGACCTGGTCGAGGCCAAGTGCAAGGAGCTGGGC
>CADCOV010000165.1 GCA_902803185.1 uncultured Eubacteriales bacterium | reverse complement strand
TTGGTGAACCCGAAGGCGCAGATCTGCAGCAGTTTTCTTTTTGCGGCGATCGTAAATCTAGCCAAGTCCGATACACTCCATGCAGATGACGGCCGCCTTCTGCAGCACGGCGGCGGCCTCGCCCCGGATCACGCCGATGACGATGAAAACAGCGGCGGCGCCCAGCAGAAGGAGGGCAGCCAGGCGGGAGGCACGCTTACCCTTCATAGGTCCATCCCTCCAGCAGCGATTCCAAAGTGGAGACGTACTTCTCCAGGTCTGCGCCGATGACCATGTCCGCGATCACCTTGCCCTCGCTGTCCACGAACAAAGTGGTCGGCACGTACTGGAAGCTGTAGAGCATCGGCAGCAGCTCCTCGGTGACCAGGATGCTCGGGTAGGTGACGCCGGTGCTTTCGATGATCTCCTGCGCGGAGGCCATCATGTCCTGGTCGCCCTTGGCCACGTCGATCACCAGGCCCAGCATCTGGGCGTTCTCCGGCAGGGCCTGCGAGATCTTCTCCAGCTCCGGCATCTCTCCGATGCAAGGCGGGCAGTAGGTGCCCCAGAGATTGATCATGGTCACGTCCTTGCCGCTGAAAATGGCGGAGCTGAGTGGCTGCCCGTAGGCGTCCATAGACTCAAAAGGAGGGAACGCGAGGATGGAGGCGTCTTCGCCTTCCTGCTGATCCTCCTGGTCGGTTTCCTCCGCTTCCTCTTCAGTCTCCGTTTCCGTTTCGGCCGGCTCCTCCGGTTCGGTGCCGGACTCTTTGGCGCCGCAGCCCGCCATGGCAAGGCAAAGGGTCAGCGCGAGTATGATCAAAAGTGCTTTCTTCATGTCAGTTCCTCCTGAGGAAAATATAGCATACTCCGGCGCTGGGTTCAACAGACGGGGGATTGACGTAAAAAAAGCTCAGTATTATACTAATAGTGTTAGAAATGATTAACATTTTCTGTTGTTTTTGTTAGGAGGTATCATTATGAGGAAACTGCTCAGCAGGAAGTTCTTCGTTCTGCTGCTGTCCGCGCTGATGATCCTGATGCTGATGCCGATGACGGCGTTCGCGGCAGAAGAGGGCACCATCGATGTGGTGGTCGCCATCAGCGTGGCGGGTGAAGTCATCGTGGCGAACGAGACCGTGACCGTCAGCGATGTGGACGGGATCGAGGGTTTCGATTTCTGCGACGTCATGATCGCGGCCCACGAACAGTTCGCACCGAACGGCGCGGCGGACTTCGCCTTCTCGGACAATGATTGGGGCATCAGCGTCGACAAGCTCTGGGGGGACACCAGCTACAATTTCGGCTACTACATCAATGACGAAATGGCATGGAGCGCCGACCAGGCTGTCTCAGAGGGCGACTATGTCCACGCGTATATCTTCCAGGATACAGAGACCTTCTCGGATGCCTACGCGTACTTTGACCAGAAGTTCGCGGAGATCACGGAATCGGAGACGCTGACCCTGACGCTGACCGCAGCGATCGGATGGAACGAGGACTGGACGCCGAACTTCCAGCCGTATGCCGGCGCGCAGGTAGGTTACTACGAAGGCGATGAATTCGTCGTCCTGGGCACCACAGACGAAAATGGCCAGGTGGAACTCACTTTCCCGGAGGCAGGCACCTACGTGGTCACAGCCATCGGAGCCACCAGCACCGTGGAAGTCACCGACGATGATGACACACAGTTGAGAGCTGCCGGTGACGGCGGCGACGTCCTGGTACCGCCGATCGCGGTCGTGACGGTCTCCGAGGAAGAAGACGAGGAGCCGACCGACGAAGAGCCGACTGACGAAGAACCGACCGATGAGGAACCGACCGACGAGGAACCGACAGACGAAGAGCCTGTGGATGAGGAGACGGTCGACGAAGAACCTGCGGAGGAAGAGACTGCAGAAGAACCTGTTGACGTAGCACCTGCTCCGGTGGAACCGGGCGGCGCTCCGAACACCGGCGACACCGCGGACTTCATTCCGTGGAGCGTGCTCTGCCTGAGCGCGGCCAGCCTTGCTGTGGCGATGGAGACCCGCAGACGGAGAGCGTAAGCGAAAGCAGACTAACGATCAAAACAGAACAAAGATGGCGCTGATCAGACGATCAGCGCCTTTTTTGGTGCGCCGGGTGGGAACTGCTGCCGCCAGACGTGAAAAACTGAGCGAAAAAGGGGCGTTTCCCAATGGGAAGCGCCCTGTTTTACAACGATTATACCCTGGCTGCACCTTCGACCCCATCTCTATTCCATCCAGTGCGGGAGCGGGGGCTCTACGCCCTCCGGAAGCGGGCAGAGGACGTCGTTCCGGTAGGCCGGATAGAGGTGCTTGTGCATATCGGCGATGGCCAGGACATCCGCTTCCGCGTCCGGATCCTCCGGGTCCGGGACATCAGGACCCCAGTACAGGACCTGCATGCGGACGCCGCAGGTGGCGCTGACATAGAGCGGGGCAAGGCCGTTTCGCTCGTAGAAGCCGATGCGCCGGCGGCGCAGGTCGTTCTCCGCCATGACGGC
>CADCOV010000164.1 GCA_902803185.1 uncultured Eubacteriales bacterium | reverse complement strand
GGCCACCGGCGCCTACCGCCAGCTGGAGGACGGCACCGAGCCGCACCTCAAGACCCCGAAGTTCACCAGGATCGAACGGATCATCGTCGTCGTCGAGAACCTGGAGGAGACCAGGGAGGCCTACGACGCCTACGGCTTCGGCCCGCTCTCCGAGATCGCCCCGGTCTACAAGGATGACGGCACCGAGAACTACAAGGCCTTCACCTTCGTCCAGAACACCGATGGCAAAGGCGTCACCTTCGAGGTGCTGCAGCCGACGGACCAGACGACAGAGTACGCCAAATTCCTGGAAAAGAGAGGTCGCGGCGTCTTCAACGTCATCTTCGAGCAGAATCCGGAATACAACAACGTGATCGGCACCCTGTTCGAATGAACCCGAAACAAGTGATCAACGCATAACGAATCCCTTCTTAAAAAAGTCCTAAAAGAAAAGAGGCTGCCCCGCCGGAACGATGGGTGATCATCTGGCGTGCAGCCTTTTTTCGTGGCGCCGCCTCCGCCGCCCGCCTCTTGCCCGCGGCCCCGCGATGGGGTACAATGTCAGTAGCGGGGCGGCAGGCCCTGCGGAAGGAGGAGCGAAATGGGCAAGAGGACGATGAAGGCGGGAACGATGCTGGCGCCGGTGCCGGCTGTCATGGTTTCCTGCGCGGACGGGGAGAAGAAGAACATCCTGACGATCGCCTGGACGGGCGTGATCAACTCCGATCCGCCGATCGTCTACATTTCCGTGAGGAAGAGCCGCTTCTCCCACGATATGATCGAGAAGAGCGGCGAGTTCGTCATCAACCTGGTGACGGAGGACCTGGCCAGGGCGGCGGATTTCTGCGGCGTCCGGTCCGGCGCCGTGGTGGACAAGTTCAAGGAGTGCCATCTGACCGCCGCGCCGGCGGAGCAGGTGGGGGCGCCTTTGATCGCCGAATCCCCGGTGAACCTGGAGTGCAAGGTGATGGATGTGAGAGAGTTCCCGACTCACGACATGTTCGTCGCGGAGGTGGTGAAGGTCCACGCCGACGAGGCCCTCTTTGATGAGAACGGCAAACTTTGTCTGGAGCGGGCGGGGCTCGTCGCCTACAGCCACGGGGAGTACTTTGCCCTGCGGCACCGGGCGCTGGGCCGGTTCGGGTTCGCGGTGATGAAGCCGAAGACGAAGAAGCGGGTGAACCGGGAGATGAACGCGAAGAAGCGGGCGGCCCGGATGGAGGAGGCCCTGGCGGGCAGAGAGAAGCGGGCCGGGCGCAGCGCGGATGCCGAACAGAGCCGGCGGACCGAGAAGGGGCCGCGGGCCGCGCGGGCGGAGGCCCAGAAGAACGCCAGACGGCGGACGGGCAGGCAGCAGGGCGGCAAGCACGACATCAAAGACAAATAGACCGGGCTGCCGCAAAACGGGACAGCGCCGGAGGTAAATGAAAGAATCAGGCCGGAAAGACGATCCGGCCTGTTTTATTTTGCTGCATTTTCTGATGCAAGGCTGCGCCTTTTGTTGTATAATCGAGAAGATGTGTACAAGAAAGGATAGCAAACATGGGATATAAAAAAGAGTATTTGGAGAAGCTGGGCACGCTGGAGGATGCAGCCGCGCTGGTCAAGTCCGGGGACAGGGTGTTCATCGGCTTCGCGGCGTCGGTGGCCTACCGGCTGATGGACGCGCTTTGGGCCCGGAAGGATGAGCTGGAGGACGTGGCGATCCTGAGCAGCCTGATCCTCAAGCCGATCGGCCCTTACAGCAGCGCGGACCACAAGTTCTCCTTCGCCTCCCCGTTCCTGGGGCCGCAGGAGAGGCTGGCGATCAAGCTGGGCGTGCCGAACGAGATCAGTTCCTTCCACCTTTCGGAGGTGGATCTGTGGATCGAGGCCATCGCCAGGCCGACGGTCGCCTTCATCGAGTGTTCCGTGCCGGATGAGAACGGTTACATGTCCTACGGACCGTCGGGGACCTGCGTGGACTCCTTCGCGGTGGAGAAGGCGGACATCGTCATCGCGCAGGTCAACCGGAACGTGCCGTACATCTACGGCAGCGAGGGGGCCTTCCTCCACGTGGGGCAGTGCGACATGATCGTCGAGGCGGACGACGTGCTGCCGGATCCGGTGGAGAAGCCGTCGGACGAGGTCACCAAGAAGATCTCCGCCCACGTGCTCCGGGAGATCCCGGACGGCGCCACCATCCAGATGGGGATCGGTGCGCTGAGCAACGAGATCGGCTACGGCCTGATGGACCACAACGACCTGGGCATCTACACCGAGATGTTCGTGCCGTCCATGATGGCGCTCATGAAGAACGGCAACGTCACCAACACCAAGAAGGGGTTCCTGGACGGGAAGTCCATCTTCTCCTTCGGCATCGGTCCGAACGAGATGTACCGCTACATGGATCACAACGAGCAGATCTACGCCATGCCGTTCCCGTTCGTCAACGATTCCCGCAACATCGCGAAGAACAAGAGGATGATCTCCGTGAACTCCGCGATGGAGGTCAACATCTACGGCGAGGTGGCGGCGGACTGCATGAACTTCAAGCAGCAGAGCGCCTGCGGCGGGCAGCTGGATTTCGTCCAGGGCGCCCAGTGGTCCGAGGGCGGCAAATCCATCATCGCCCTGGCCTCCAGCATGATGAAGGACGGGAAGCGGATCAGCAAGATCAGCGTGGACTTCTCCGTTGGCACGGCGGTCACCACCCCGCGGGGCGACGTGGAGTACATCGCCACCGAGTACGGCTGCGTGAACCTGAAGCGGCTGCCGCTCAGGGACCGGGTGCGGGCGATGATCGGCCTTGCGCATCCGGATTTCCGGGATGAGCTGACCGAGGAAGCCAAGCGGTACAAGCTGATCCCGTAGGCCGGCAACTGGAGCAAATTGGAAGCAAATCCCGTTTTGTCCGTGGGGAAATGGGATAAAACGGGCGGAACCGCCGAAAAAACGCGAAATGTCAAGAAAAGGGGACGAAGAATCGCACTTTGTCCCCCTTTTTTGTATGGTATGTTTCTTGCTTTGCCGTATATTGTGATTGTTCAAAAGAGAAATGGGAGGAGCGATATGGGACTGCCTAAAGACAGCGGGTTCGACCTGCACAGCAAAAGACCGACGGGTCCAAGAAATCTGATCACCGACGTGGCCGGCGTGACCGTAGGCCAGGTGACGGTGGAGGACGAAAGCCGGGACATCCATACCGGGGTGACCGCCGTCCTGCCGCACCAGGGAGACCTCTTCCACGAGAAGCTGGCGGCGGGGGTCGCCGTGCTGAACGGCTTCGGCAAGAGCGCGGGACTGGTGCAGATCGAGGAGCTGGGCACCCTGGAGACCCCGATCATCCTGACGAACACCCTGAGCGTGGGCACCGGCCTGAACGCCCTGGTGAAATACATGCTGGAGAGGAACGACGACATCGGCCTCACCACCGGCACGGTGAACTGCGTCGTGACCGAATGCAACGACGGGACGCTGAACGACATCCGCGGCCTCCACGTGACGGAGGAGCATGTGCGGCAGGCGCTGGACAACACCGGCGAGACCTTTGAAGAGGGAGCCGTCGGCGGCGGCACGGGCATGTGCTGCCTGGGCCTGAAGGGCGGCATCGGCTCCGCCTCCCGGATCGTGGAGGGCAAGGACGCCGCCTACACCGTGGGGGCTTTGGTCATGTCCAACTTCGGCGAGCCGGGGAACCTGGTGATCGGCGGCGTGCATTACGACACCGCCAAGTGCAAGCGCGCCCCGCTGACGACGGAGGAGAAGAAGGACAAGGGCTCCATCATCATGCTCCTGGCCACCGACGCCCCGCTGAACGAGAGGCAGCTGACCAGGCTGGCCCGGCGCTCCGCCATGGCCCTGGGCCGGGTGGGCTCCTACAGCGGCAACGGCAGCGGCGACATCGCCATCGCCTTCAGCACCGCCAACCGGATCCCGCACAAGAGCGAATCCGATACGGTGATGATCAAAACCCTCCTGGACGACAAGATCGACGGCCTGTTCGAGGCCGGCGTGGAGGCGGTGGAGGAGGCCATCATCAGCTCCCTCTACCACGCGAAGACGACGGTGGGCATCTGCGGCCACAAGCGCTACGGTCTGGTGGACTACATCGAGACCTTTGAAAAGTAAAATAGGGATTGGATAGAGGGGGTAAGAAAGACGCCACTGCGGGATGTGCAGAGGCGTCTTTCGCGTTCAGGATCAGCGGACGTACACCCGCGGCGGCCTTGCCATCAGCCGGGCGATGATGTCGTT
>CADCOV010000163.1 GCA_902803185.1 uncultured Eubacteriales bacterium | reverse complement strand
CTGCGTCTCCGGGAACGCCTTGGCGATGTACGGCGCGAACCGGGCGAGGCGCTTCTCAGCGTCCTCGACGTCCGCCATGCCGTACGCAGTGCGCCAGGTCTCCCCGGCGTGCTCATTGATCCAGAATATCTCTTCACCCCTGCTCATCTCGTCGATCAGCGGGTGCAGCAGCGTCAGTTTTTTGATGTCCATGGTCGTGCCCTCCTCACTGTATCAATTATATGGGGCGGCGGGGCGGATGTAAAGGGTCGAGGCGATCAAAGGTGTGCTGGAGGCGGCGTGTTGCGCAGGTTGGGCGGCTTTTGGCGGCCGATTCCCTGGGGAATCGGCCCTAAGATCGTCTTCTACCTGAAGATGGAACTACGCCTTCAGGTTGATGGCCTTTCTCTGGCCGATTCCCTGGGGAGTAGGCCCTGGGAACGCCTTATACCTGGCAGCCAAACTCAAAATAATTTTATATTCGCCAAAAGAATGGGGAAATTTTACAAATGCCATTTCCTGTAGTACACTGTAGGCATGGGGTAAAATTTGTTAAAGCAAAGGAGTATTAGAGATGGATCATTTTCAAAAAACAGTAGAAAACAGAATTTGTTTGATGGAGCTTCTCTCCGAACAGGCGGATAGTATGATCACCGACGATTGCAAAGGCGAAATCATAGTTCGGAAGAAGGATGGCAAAAGCGTTTATTACAAGCGGTTTCGCGGCAAAGGACAAGACGGCAGCGATCTTTTGATCGAGTTGGGAACAGATATGGATCCGGCCACCCTTTCCGTATTACAGTCCCGCTTTTATGCAAAGCAGAAAAAAGCCTTGGATCACGATCGCAAATTATTATCAACTTTGATACAGTCTTCCTATATGCCATTCGACCCGGATACGATCCTTGCGTCTTTACCTAAGACGTGGCGCGGGCCTTTGGAGAAGAACTTATCCTTCACAAGTAATCAAGCAACAAAGGATTGGGCAAAAGCGCCATACAAGAGGAACCAATTTCCCTATGACCAAAGGACGTACCTGCTTCCCAGCGGTATAGAAGTTCATTCCCATGCGGAATATTTGATTGGATGTGCTTTGGAGGCAAGGGGGATCCCATTCCGCTACGATATGGAGATCGAATTAGTAGCCCCCGGCGATAAAATCGTAACTCGCTGCCCTGATTTCAGCTTTATGACGTTGCTTATGAAGGTGATCCATTGGGAGCATCTCGGCATGTTGGACCAACTGAATTACATAGCATCGACATCAAACAAGCTCACGCTCTACATGGAAAACGGCATCCTGCCGGGCATCAACCTGATCCTGACTGCGGATCCGCCGGGCAGGCACATCACTTTGGAGGAGATCGAGATGGTCATCGACCGCCAGCTCATCCCGATGCTGCAGAGCTGACCGCCGATCAAAGCACCCAGCCCGCCGCAGGAAACTATTGACATCCACCTGCGGCAGGCGTATTCTGTAACCGTAATCGAATAAAAAACGAGATCTTCAGGGCAGGGTGCGATTCCCGACCGGCGGTAGAGCCCGCGAGCCGAAAGGCATGATTCCGGTGTGATTCCGGAGCCGACAGTACAGTCTGGATGGAAGAAGATATTTTTTGATGGCGCGAACCGGGTGGCTTACCACGCCGGCGATGGCCATCGAAGTGTTTTGCTTTTCCTGCCCTGCTTCTCGGAAGCGGGGCTTTTTCGTTGCCCCGGCATCACGGACGGGGCTCCGGCCCCGTCCAAACCACAGGCGGAGCTTTTTCATTGCCCCGGCCGAACCAAAAGAGGGGGCGAAGCCCCAACTACATCACACGCGGGGCTCCGGCCCCGGAGGGACAAAACATGACGGACAGAGAATACATGCTCAGGGCCATCGAGCTGGCGAAGCGGGGTGAGGGCTGGTGCCATCCGAACCCGAAGGTGGGCGCAGTCATCGTGAAGGATGGCCGGATCATCGGCGAGGGATACCACGAGCGGTGCGGGGAGCTGCACGCGGAGCGGAACGCCTTTGCGCACCTGACGGAGGACGCGGCGGGGGCCACCATGTACGTGACGATGGAGCCCTGCTGCCACTACGGGAAGCAGCCACCCTGCACCCTGGCGGTCATCGAGCACAGGATCGCGCGGGTCTTTGTGGGCTCCCGGGACCCGAACCCGAAGGTGGACGGCGGCGGGTTCCGGCAGCTCGAGGAGGCGGGCGTCGAGGTGATCAAAGACTTCTGCCGGGAGGAGTGCGACGCCATCAACCCGGTGTTCTTCCACTACATCACCACCCGGACCCCTTACGTCCGGCTGAAGTACGCGATGACGGCGGACGGCAAGATCGCGACCCGCACCGGCGCGTCCAAGTGGATCACCGGGGAGGCGGCCCGGCGGAGGGTGCAGGAGATGCGGCATGCGGACATGGCGATCCTGGCGGGGATCGGCACGGTGCTGGCGGACGATCCGCTGCTGACCTGCCGGCTGCCGGGCGGGCGGAGCCCGGTGCGCCTCATCTGCGACAGCAGCCTCAGGCTCCCCCTCTCCAGCCAGATCGTCCGGACCGCAAAGGAGTTCGAGACCATCGCGGTCTGCGGGGCGCCGCCGGAGGCGGATAGCGCAGAGGCGGCCTTTTTCCGGGACCGCCGCAGTGCCCTGGAGGCAGCCGGTGTGGAAGTCCTCTCCCTCCCCGGCGGGGACGGCAGGCCGGACCTCAAAGCCCTCACCCGGCTCCTCGGAGAACGGAAAATCGACAGCCTTTTGATCGAAGGGGGCGCCGGGATCAACGAGGCCGCGCTCCGGGCAGGCATCGTGAACGAGGTGGACGTCTTTGTGGCGCCGAAGATCTTCGGCGGCCGGGCGCTCTCTCCGGTGGAGGGGGCCGGCGTCGCATCGCCGGAGGAGGCCTGGCCGCTCCGACTCGTGTCCATCGAGCAGATCGGCGGGGACCTGCTCCTCACCTACCGGACGGCCGGAGCAGAAGAAAAGGAGGCATCATGTTCACAGGAATCGTAGAAGAGACCGGGACCGTCCGGAGCCTCGACCTTGCCGGCAGCTCCGGTGAGATCGGAATCCGGGCAGCAAAGGTCCTCGCGGGCACCAACATCGGCGACAGCATCGCGGTGAACGGCGTCTGCCTCACCGTGACCCGCCTCACGTCGGAGGGCTTCACCGCTGACGTCATGGCGGAGACCGTGCGCCGCAGCAGCCTGGGGCAGCTCAGACCCGGCGACAAAGTCAACCTGGAGCGGGCCATGACGGCGGACGGCCGGTTCGGCGGCCACATCGTCAGCGGCCACATCGACGGCACCGGCCGGATCCGCTCCCTCACCAAAGAGGAGAACGCGGTCTGGGTGGAGGTCGAAGCGGCGCCGCAGCTCCTCCGCTACATCGTGGAGAAGGGCTCCATCGCCATCGACGGCATCAGCCTGACGGTGGCGGCGGTGGATGCGGGCAGCTTCAAGGTCAGCATCATCCCCCACACCGGCGCAGAGACCACCCTGCTGACCCGCAGGGCCGGGGACGTCGTGAACCTGGAGACCGACATCATTGGAAAATACGTGGAGAAGCTGCTCGCGCCGTACGCGGGCGGGGGCAGCGGCACACCGGACAGAGGCGCAGCTGCGGCGGGCCGAACAGACACCCCTGCCCTCACCCTGGAATATCTGGCCGAGCACGGCTTCTAAGGAGGCATAGACATGGAAGAAAAGAGACAGTATAACACCATCGAGGAGGCGCTCGACGCCCTCCGAGCCGGGAAGATCATTTTGGTCACCGACGACCCGGACCGGGAGAACGAGGGGGACATGATCTGCGCCGCCGAGTTCGCCACCCGGGAGAACATCAACTTCATGGCGGTCCACGCCAAGGGCCTGATCTGCACGCCGATGAGCGCAGCGGTCGCCGCCCGGCTGGGGCTGCCGCCGATGGTCGCCGAGAACACGGACAACCACCAGACCGCCTTCACCGTCTCCGTCGACCACGTGGACACCACCACCGGCATCTCCGCCGAGGAGCGGTCCTACACCATGATGAAGTGCGTGGATCCGGCGACCCGGCCGACGGACCTGAGGCGTCCGGGCCACGTGTTCCCTCTGGTCGCCCGCTACGGCGGCGTGCTGACGAGGAACGGCCACACGGAAGCCACCGTGGACCTTTTGCGGCTGGCCGGCATGGAGCAGTGCGGCGTCTGCTGCGAGGTCATGGACGACGACGGCACCATGATGCGCACCCCGAAGCTCTGGGAGCTGGCGGACCGGTACGGCCTCGTCTTCATCACGATCAAAGAGCTCCAGGACTACTGCCGGGTCCACGAGAAGCACGTGGTCCGGGAGGCGGCGGCCAAGCTGCCGACGGCCTATGGGGATTTTGATCTCTATGGCTACATCAATGACATCACCGGCGAGCACCACGTGGCGCTGGTCAAGGGCGACCTGGGGGACGGCGAGGACGTGCTCTGCCGGGTCCACTCGGAATGCCTCACCGGCGACACCTTCGGCTCCCTGCGCTGCGACTGCGGCCTCCAGCTCCAGAACGCCATGCGGGCCGTCGAAAAGGAAGGCCGGGGCATCATCCTCTACATGCGCCAGGAGGGCCGGGGCATCGGCCTCATCAACAAGATCAAAGCCTACGCCCTCCAGGAGCAGGGCTACGACACGGTGGACGCCAACCTGAAGCTGGGCTTCGCGGCGGATCTCCGGGAGTACTGGGTGGGCGCCCAGATCCTGCGGGACCTCGGGGCGAAGAGCCTCCGCCTCCTCACCAACAACCCGGACAAGGTCTACGGGCTCTCCGACTTCGGCCTCACCATCAAGGAGCGGGTGCCAATCGAAGTCAAGGCCCAGAAGTACGACTACAAATATCTTTTGACAAAAAAGACCAGGATGGGACACATCCTGGACGAACTGAGATTTGAGGAATAGCCCGCGGGGCAGAAAGGAAACTACCATGAACCAGATCAACTATGTAGAAGGAAAAGTCGTCGCCCCGGAGGGCATGAAGGTGGGCATCGTCGCCTCCCGGTTCAACGAGATCATCGTGAACAAGCTGCTGGGCGGCGCGGTGGACGGCCTGGTCCGCCACGGCGTGGAGGAGCAGAACATCACCGCCGCCTGGTGTCCGGGTGCCTTCGAGATCCCGACGGTGGCCCAGAAGATGGCGGCCTCCGGCAAGTATGACGCGGTCATCTGCGTCGGCGCCGTGATCCGGGGCCAGACCTCTCACTACGACTACGTCTGCAACGAGGTCTCCAAGGGCATCGCCCAAGTGGCCCTCACCACCGGCGTCCCGACCCTCTTCGGCATCGTGACCACCGAGAACATCGAGCAGGCCATCGCCCGGGCCGGCTCCAAGGCGGGCAACAAAGGCTACGACTGTGCCCTCTCCGCCATCGAGATGGTGAACCTGCTGGCGCAGATGTAAGGAACAGCCCATAGACGCAAAAAAGCCCGGGATCGATCCCGGGCTTTTGGTTTTGGTCACTTATTCGAACGAATAGCTCACGTACAGCTGGTCGTTGGTCTCCACGTCGGACACGTAGACCTCGATGTCGGAGTGGTCGTCCTCCAGCACGAAGCAGGCGACGAACTCCACCGTCTCTCCCGGCGCCACATCCTCGAAGTAGGCGTCCCTCAGGTCGTCGAGCACATCGTCATCCGGCCAGGTGGTCATCATCATGTTGCCATCCTGGTAGGCCCGCACCCACAGGGCGTCCAGCGGGGTCATGGTCTCTTTGCCGTTATTCGTGAACTCGATGTGGACCGCGACGGCGTCTTCTCCGTCACCGCCGTAGACCGCTTCCGCGTCGCCGATGTAGACGTGGAAGTCGCCGAGGTCAGCTTCATCGCCGATGTAGGTTGGATCCTCGAAGCTGTCGTCCCGGATCTCATCGTCGTCCCAGTCGTAGTCGAAGTTGAAGTCCGGTTCCCAGCGGTCTCTGCCGTAGAGCCAGCCCGCCACGCCGAGGGCGACGGCGAGGATGGTGGCCAGGATCAGGGTGACGACGCCCACGACGATGCCGATGATGATCGGCGTGCGGTGGGACGCGTTCTGGTTGACCTGGGCCACGGAGGCCTCTCCGTTATATACGGCGCCGAGGCGGTTGGTGTTGTCGAAGAGGATGTACTGGG
>CADCOV010000162.1 GCA_902803185.1 uncultured Eubacteriales bacterium | reverse complement strand
CGCAACGCCTGCTGGATGGAGGGCGACATCACCACGCCGGAGGGCCGCAAGTTCTCCATGGACGTGCTGAACCACATGAGATCCCGCCTCTCCGACTACCAGGAGGAGTACGGCGACCTGTTCAACCTGGAAGCCACCCCGGCGGAGTCCACCACCTACCGGTTCGCCAAGCACGACACCGAGGAGTTCCCGGACATCATCACCGCGGCGGAAGAGGGACAGGCTCCTTACTACACCAACAGCACCCATCTGCCGGTGGGCTTCACCAACGACATCTTCGACGCGCTGGAGATGGAGGACGACATGCAGACCCTCTACACCTCCGGTACCGTCTTCCACGGATTCCTCGGCGAGCGGCTCCCTGACTGGAAGTCCGCAGCCAACCTGGTCCGCAAGATCGCCTATAACTTCAAGCTGCCGTACTACACCATGTCGCCGACCTACTCCGTCTGCGCCGAGCACGGCTACATCGCCGGCGAGCACTTCACCTGCCCGACCTGCGGCAAGAACGCGGAGGTCTACTCCCGGATCACCGGCTACTACCGCCCGGTCCGCAACTGGAACGACGGAAAGGCCAGCGAGTTCCACAGCCGCAAGACCTATGAGCCGGAGGAGCTCTTCTCCGACGCCGGCGCTAACCTGCTCAGCGACCTGGAGGTCCCGCGCATCGTGACGCCGCTGATGCCGTCCCTGCAGGACCAGATGGACAAGACCGAGCCGGCCAAGGCAGAGCCGCTCCACGCGGAGGCCGTGAGCGCCGCCCTGAGCGGCAAGCCGATCCTGGTCACCACCCGGACCTGCCCGAACTGCGCTGCCGCCAAGAACGCGCTGAATGCCGCAGGCGTGGAGTACACCACGGTCCTCGCGGATGAAGAGGACGGCGCCGAGATCGCTGCCCGCTACGACGTCACCGCAGCCCCGACCCTGATCGTGGGCGACGGCGAGGACGCGAAGATCTACCGCACCGTGGGCGGCATCCACAGCTTCCTGAAGGCCAGGATGAAGTAACCCCAACCCAAACAAAGCCATATGCAGAGGCTGTCCGGACCGGACGGCCTCTGTTTTCAATTTAGAATCGGAACGAAAAGAATGATGCAAGGGTTTTGACAATATACAATAATCGGGCATATAATGCGGTTAGATGGGGAAATGCTTGAAAGATATACAGTGTAAGGGCATCAGGATGGCAATCGCTTCGGAGGACAGCAATGCATAAGGGAACCAGAAGGATCATATATCAAAAGGTGTTTTTCTATTATGCGGTCGTGTGCTGTTTGGCAGGTGTAGTGCTGTTCTGGATGATGGAACATTATACCAGGTGGACGGGGGCGGCCGTTGCCTTTCTCTTTATCGGCTTTTGGACTGCCCTTGCTGCCAGACCGATGCGTACAGAGGCACCTGCAGTGTGCATTCATCAAAGGAGGATCACGACGATCCTCCTCGTTGCGGATGTGGTTCATTTGGTCTTTTGGTATCTTAGGTTATGTATCGCAGGGGTGTGATCGGGGTGATGAAGTATGAGCAGAAGAAAGACGGCAACCGGGATGAATAGAGCGAAGGCTGCTTATTGTTTTGCCGGAGTCAGCGCTCTGACAGATATCGTGGCCGAGCTGTTGTTCTGGGGTTGGGTGTTTCCGACGATCGATCTTCCCGGCAGCCTGCGCGCCTATATCCGCTATCTAGGATATCTGCCGCATGTCATGGCAGCCTGCGCAGTGGCCGGGTTGGTTCTGGCTGTGGTGAGCGAATTATTGAATCGAACCGCGCCGGAACCTGAGAAGATCCGTCGAAGAGATTACATGGTCCCTGCGCTCCTGGTGTTCAATATCATGCAGCCCGTTATTATGGTTCTTGCTTTTTCCGTTGGAGTGATGAGCTCGCCTTGATCGGTGAGGTAATATGACGCACTATACGAATGAAGAGGTAAGGAAACTGCGAGTGCAGCAATAGGCAACGGGGATGTCTCAAAACTTAGGCTTTGGGCATCCCCGTTTTCACGTCTCTGCGATGATCATCGCATATCTCTTCGGTGTGTAATGACGCCGTTACCATTGGTAACGCCTGCGCAGTGGAGAGGTTTTCGCCGTCCGGGTTGGCGTCGATGCCTGATCACGGCTCATTT
>CADCOV010000161.1 GCA_902803185.1 uncultured Eubacteriales bacterium | reverse complement strand
ATATCAAAAATTATAGTCCCACTATTTGACAGTGCCAAGTTTTAATTCGCCATATCGCCTTGTTCATTTGCGGGTTTGCGGATGTTCAGCCGAACAAGGTTCGTGGTCACACATATTCCCACGTTTTTGTTCATTATTTTGTTAATCTCTGTAAATGGTGGTATAATACCAATAGATGGGAATCACCCATACGCAAGGAGGAGTCGTCATGAACGAGAAAGAAAAACTGTTGCAGGCCGCCTTTGCCGCAGCGCTGCAGACCAAGGCCGTAAACGCCAACCAGACAGATAATGCAGACGATGAGATCAAGTCCAAGATGGTCGATTACATCCTGAAGGAAGCCGTTGACCTGGACAGCGTCGAGATCGACGCCTTCATCAGCGCCGAGACCTCCAAGGAGGACGTCTTCCTGGAAGCATCCTATGAGCAGGCCGCCGAGGTAGTCAAGGCGGACGCCAAGGACGCGACCCTGGAGGAGATGCGCAGCCGCATCGAGTCCGAGATGCTGGACTTCTTCAAGGAAAAGCAGGCTGAGATCCGCCAGAAGAGGATCGAGCTCTACGTCGACGAGCAGATGAAGTCCAAACAGAAGAAATAAATATCTGACATGCAAAGATCCCGGTGCGCCGCACCGGGATCTCTTTGCTTTTGTTTGGTTTAGAAACCGAGCTGCTTTTTCAGCTCCGCCGCGTCCGCGGCGAAGCAGGTGCCGCCGGCGGCCTCGAGGACCGCTTTGTCCCGGTAGCCCCAGGTCACGCTGATGACGTCCATCCCCGCGTTCCGGCCGGTCTCGACGTCCACCTCGGAATCGCCCACGTAGACCGCCCGCTCCGGCGCCGTATCGAGTTCCTTCAGGACCTCCAGCACCGCGTCGGGGGCCGGCTTTCTCCGGACGCCCTTCCGCTCTCCCACGGCGATGTCCATCAGCGGGCCGAAGTGGCGCTCGCTCAGCGCCCTGGCCGCCGGGTCCATCTTGTTGGAGACCACCGCGGTCTTGACGCCCGCCGCCCTGAGTTCCCGAAGGAGCTCCGGGATCCCCGGATAGGGCGCGGTGTGGACCGCGTTGTTGCCGTCGTAGAAGCGGATGAACCGCTGGTAGACCTCCTCCTTCTGCTGCGGGGCAGCATCCTCCGGCGCCGCGTGGTCCGCGAACCAGCGGGCGCCCTTTCCCAAAGCGTTTTTCAAATCCTCCCGGGACCGCTCCGGCAGGCCGCTCTCCCTGAGC
The DNA here is from genome assembly GCA_902803185.1 of uncultured Eubacteriales bacterium. GTDB lineage: Bacteria > Bacillota > Clostridia > Peptostreptococcales > Anaerovoracaceae > Eubacterium_B. Next base: position 12,142 of record CADCOV010000161.1, on the reverse strand, counting down.
GCCCGGTTCATCGCCGCCGCCAGGTCCGTCAGACTGTCCAGGACCGTCCCGTCCATATCAAAGATGACCAGATCGTATTTCATTCTCTAACTCTAAAACTTACCTGAGTGCCCGCCGTGGGTGAACCCGCCGCCGGACGTGTGGATCGTGCTTCCGCCGCCGTGCCCGCCGTGGTCCTGGTGCTCCACCTTCGGACGCGGTGTCCTGACCACGTTCCGATAGAGGAACAGATCCCTCGAGGTGTGCCGGTTCAGCCGGAAGCTGTCCTTCACATAATAATCTTCCGCATAGTGATGTTTGTAGACCGTCTTGAGCTCCTTGCGGTAGCCGCCGGTCACAGCGCCGCCCGCGACGCCGCCCAGGCCCAATGCCGCCAGGAGTGCCGCGTACCAAGGATAATCCGGCTTCGGCTCGCTGCCCTGGTCCACCGGCGTTCCCTGCCTGGCCAGGGTCACGTACTCATCCGTCATCTCGGCAAAGGTGGAAGCGGCGCCGTAGAAATCCCACTGCCTCAGATAAGGCAGCATCGCGTCCGCCATCTTGTCCATGCCGTAATCCGTCAGCGCCGTGATGCCGTAGCCGCTGGTGCCGATGTGCCAGTCTCTCTGGCCGTACATGTCCTCCTCCATGCTGATGAGGAACATGGCGCCGTCCCGGTCAGCGCCGTAGCCGTAGCCGTTCTGATCCCAGAAATCGTCGGCGTAGGCTTCGGCGGTCTTGCCGTCCAGGCTGTTCGTCGTCAGCACCAGGATGTCAAAATCCTGCCGTTCGCTGATCTCGTCCAGCTGGGCGAGGAGCAGGTCTTCTTCGTAATCCGTCAGGATGTCGGCGCCGTCCACCACCCGGGTGCCCTCCGCCAGCGCGGAGCCGGTCCCGAAGAGGGCGGTCAATACCAGGAGTGCGGCGATCAAAAGGCCGAGCCGCGCGGCATGTCGTTTCATCTTCATACCGCACCTCCTAGAAAAACGCCCACATGGCGTAGGACAGTCCCATGACCACCGCCGCCGTGCCCGCCATGATGCCGAAGAACATCTTGCCGATCTTGCTCTTGTCCGCCGGGAGGTTCCCGATGAACTTGCCGGTCTGGCCGTTCATGGCGAAGGTGTAGATGTCCCCCCGCCACCTGGTGTTCAGCACCCAGACCGGGTACAGGGCGTATTTGGCGTTGGCGTTGTGGATCCGGATGTTGCACCGGTTCTCGGTGACGTTAGCGTAGCCGTTCACCGTCTGCGCCATCATCTGCCGGGTGGTGTGGCGGATCCGCTCGTTGGCCCTGCCCACGCTCTCACCTGCGTCCACGTCGTATTTGTCCGTCAGGTAGCCCGCCAGATAGTCGGTGCTGAAGGCCCTGGCCTCCGAAAAATCGAAGGGACCGATGGAGTCCATCAGGTCGTCGTCCATCTTGCTGGAGCCGTCGATGGCCAGGTTGGCGAACTGCAGCGTCGCCTCCCTCGTGACGGAGAAATAGCTGGTCTCGGTGTAGTTGTTGTCCCGGTCAGACCAGGCGTGGACCATGGTGCCGGTGTAGTTGGCGTCCGCCTCGGTGGAGGCGCTGAAGAGCCAGAACGGCACGTAGACGCCCTTGATCTCATCGATGTGGTTCTCGCTCTTGAAGACGTTCGGCAGGAGCTTCTTGCCCTGCATATGCCGGCGCAGCCCCTCCTTCGCCGCTTTCTTGTCCACCTTGAACGGGATCACCAGGTCCGGGCGCAGGATGCCCCGGAACTGGGACGGGACCACCACCGCGTTGCCGCAGTACGGGCAGGAGGTGGAGGCCATGTTCTCGTCGGCGATGATCTCGCCGCCGCAGGATTCGCAGACGTAGGCCCTGAGCCCCGCGGTCTCGGTGCCGGACCACTCGGTGCCGGCTTCCCCGTCCAGGGTGATTCCCTCGTCCGCTGCCTCTTCGTTCTTCTCCTGCTCCAGGCTGAACTGCTGAAGGGTCCCCACGTCGAACTCGGTGTCGCAGTACGGGCACTTCAGCTTCTGGGCGGCGCTGTCCCAGCGGATCGCGCCGCCGCAGCAAGGACATTTATATTCTTGTAATGCTGCCAATACGCATCAACTCCTTCCGCTTGAGGGTCCTGCGTTCCCGCGCCGGGCGCTAAGGTCTCTTCGCGCCGCAGTTGCCGCAGAAGTTGCCGGTGTTCTCCTGGCCGCAGACCGGGCAGGTCCACTTCGCCGGGGCCGGCTTGGCGCTGCCGCAGTTGCCGCAGAAGTTGCCGGTGTTCACCTGGCCGCAGGTCGGGCAGGTCCAGCCCACCGCTTCCGCTGCCGGCGAGACCGCCGGGGCTGCCGGGGCAGGCGTCTTCTGGGCGCCCATGGCAAAGAGGGACTCGGCGTTGGCGCCGCCCGCCGCCTGGGCCATGCCCATGCCCATGAAGCCGGTCATCGCGCCGGCATCGTTCTTGGCCGCTTCTCTCATCGCGTCCGCCTGGGCGCCGACGAGGGTGGCTGCCGCCATGTTCGGGTCTTTGTTGATGGCCGCCATCTGGGCGTTCTTGATGCGTTCAGCGTCCTCCTCCGGCAGGGTCACCGGGTTCAGGGCGACGGAGACGACCTCGAGGCCGCGGAGCTCGCCCCACTTCTGGGACAGCTGCTCGTTCATCGCCTTCTCGATCTCGGCGTTGTGGTTGGAGAGCTGGTTCGGACGGATCTCCAGGTCGGAGAGGCGGCCGAAGGCCGGAGCCAGGGCGCTGATGAACTCGGTCTTGAGCTGAGCCTGGATGTCATCCCTCGTGAACTCGTTCGCCACGTTGCCGCAGACATTGGTGTAGAACAGCAGCGGGTCCGCGATCCTGTAGGAATAGACGCCGGAGCAGCGGACGGAGACGTCCACGTCCAGGCCGATCTTGTTGTCCACCACGCGGAACGGGATCGGGTTCGGGGTGCCGAACTTATTGTCCGTCAGTTCCTTGGTGTTGAAGTAATAGACCCTCTGGTCCTTGCCGGCGTCGCCGCCGTAGACGAACCGCTTGCCGATCCGCTCGAAGGTCATGTGGATCGCCTCGCCCAGGCTGCCGGTGAAGATGCTCGGCTCGGAGGAGGCGTCATAGGTGTACTCGCCCGGCTGGGCGCAGACTTCGACGATCTTGCCCTGATCCACGATGATCATGCACTGGCCGTCCGCCACGGCGATGCCGGAGCCGCTGGTGATGATGTTGTCGTTGCCGTACCGGTTGGAGGAGAGGCCGCTGATCCGCTTTCTGCCGCGGGTCACCAGGACATCGCTGTCCATCGCGTCGCAATAGAAGAATTCCTTCCACTGGTCAGCCAGTGTGCTCTGTGCTGCGCTGAGCGCTGCCTGAATCAATCCCATAGTGAATCTCCTTTCACAGACAAAACATATAGGCCGCGCCGCCTCTCCGGCAGCGCGGTTTTTTACCAATACTTATCTGTATTTTATCGCTTTTCTGAGGGAAAGTAAATGTTATCGTTCCACTTTGATCCTGAGAGACCGGTCCGCCGTATCCATCACCGCCTCCGCGCCGATCGGCAGGGTCATCATCGGGTATCCGTGGCCGGACTCGACGCCGGTGAACACCGGGACGTCCACGTCCTCCAGGATCTCCGCGATGCACTCCAGCTCCCCGTAGTCCGGGTCGCAGTTCCTGGTGATGTCCGTGAACTGCCCCAGCAGGATCCCGGACGCCCGGGAGAGGACGCCGGCGTTCTTCAGGTGCATCATGTACTTTTCGATCTTGCTGACCGGCTCCGCCACCTCCTCCAGGAAGAGAAGGTTCCCGGCCGTGTCGATCTCGAAAGGCGTGCCCACCGTCGCGGAGACCAGGGAGAGGTTGCCGCCGATGATGCGGCCGGATGCCCTGCCCTCCCGCAGGACGCCGATCCCCTTCCCCACAGGATTGAGGAACTCGAAGTCGCCCTCCGCGTTCACGGTCCGGTAGAAGGAGTCCTTCGTCTCCTCGTCGAAGTTGTCCACCACGTTGGAGGAGACCATCGGCCCGTGGAAGGTCACGAACCCGCAGTTCTGGCTGATCCCGATGAGGTAGTTCGTGATGTCGCTGTAGCCGATGAAGGGCTTCGGATTGGCCCGGATCAGGTCGTAGTCCAGGTACTGCATGACCCGGCTGCTGCCGTCCCCGCCCCGGATGCACCAGATCGCGTCCACGTCCGGATCCGCGAACATCTGATGCAGTGAGTCAGCCCGGGCCTTCGCGCTGCCGGCGAAGAGGCCGTGGAGGTCCTCCGCCAGGTTGTCCGCTTCCTTCACCTTGTAGCCCATCATGCAGGTCGCCGCGATGCACTCGGCGACCCTGGACTCTTTGCCCGGGGAGCTCAGGGCCACCAGGCCCACCGTGGCTCCCGGAAGCAGTTTCTTAGGCCAGATCATTTTCCGCTCTCCTTTCTCAGGGCCCTGCCCAGGCTGTCCCGGATGATCCGGCAGTCCTGCGCGGCCAGCTGTCCGCCGATGTAGACCCGGTCGATCCCCGTCGGCGGCGTGACCGGATGGTCGAACCAGGCGCCGTCCGCGATCTTCTCCGGATCAAAGATCACGATGTCCGCGTCCGCGCCTACGTTCAGCCTGCCCTTGGAAGCGAGGCCCAGCTTCTCCGCCGGCATGGCGGTCATCTTGGCCACCGCCTCATAGAGGGAGAGCTTGCCGGTCCTGACGAACTGCGCATAGACCCTCGGGAAGGCGCCCGCCGCCCGCGGATGCCCCTCGCCGTGGTTCATGATGCCGTCGCTTCCCACCATGCCGGCAGGATCCGCCAAAGCCATGTCCACGTCCTCTTCCGCCATCAGGTAGCAGACGCAGAGGCATTCCGGGTCCTCCCGGCGCAGTGCTTCGAAGCTCTCGTCATTCAGGCGCTGTCCCTTGAACCTGCCGCTGCACGGCTCGATCACGCTGTAGTCGCAGCCGTAGCGGGCCTTGAACCCCTCGTCGAAGGTGGCGGAACCGATGTTGGTGCAGTAGGCGTAGTACGGATAGCAGTCGCAGGCGACCCTGAGGCCGTTCATCCGGTATTCGTCCACGATGGCGAGGAACCGCTCCATCTGGCCGAAGCCCGCCATGGAGCCGATGTGGGAGACCTCCGTGTCCACCCCCAGCTCCGCCGCGGCGCCGAGGAACTCGTGGATCGCGTCAAAGACCTCCTCGTGGTCGCTCCTCACGTGGGCCGCGATGAGCTTGTCGCCCTTCAGGCAGAGGGCCGCAGTCTCCCGAAGTTCCCTCTCGTCCAGGCCCGGATCGTAGCGGATCCCGTAGGAGATGCCGAAGCAGCCCTCGTCCAGGGACTTCTGCAGCCGCTCGTTCAGCCGGACCCGCTCCTCCTCCGTCAGATGGGTGTACCGGTCCCCGTGGCCGATGGCGAACCGGGCAAAGCCGTGTCCCGCCAGCATCGCCACGTTCACCGCCGCCCCTTCCCGGTCCACCAGGTCCAAGAAATCCGCCGGATCGTAGGTGTTCTCGCCGCAGTTGCCCGCCAGCACCGTGGTGACGCCCATGCGGAGCATGCAGTTGAAGATCGCCGTATCCTCTTCCTTGTCGAGGTGGCCGTCCGCCAGCACCTTGTCCTCGTGCATGTGGATATCGATGAAGCCCGGCGCGACCACCTTGCCGGCGGCATCCACCACCTCGTCCGCCTCCGGTTCCTCTCTGGTCACCAGGGCGATCTTCCCGTCCTCCAGCAAAAGGTTCAGCTTCGCGTCCACCCCGTTCGCGGGATCGATGAGGCGGCCGTTCTTGATCAACAATGTCATTTTCGTCCTCCCTTTCTCTATCTCAAAGCACCCAGACCACGGCTCTCATGACCTCGTAGAAGTCGTCGGTCTCCATCAGGACCGTGTTGTCGCCGATCTTTTTGAATCCCGGGAAGAAGGACGCCCGGGCCGCCTGGGTGTGCTCTTTGTAGCAGATCTCAAAGGTGAAGTGCTTCGGCAGCTCCACCACCTTGCCGGCGAAGTCCTGGCGAAGGGCCTTCTCCGCCGCCTCCCGGATCAGTTTCTGGGCCTTCTTCGGCTGCAGGGACGTGGTGCTCCCCCCATAGCCTCTCTTGACCGGCAGGGCGATGAGCGCCGGCCTGCTGTCCGCCACATCGTCGCAGAGCATCTGGTCGCCGGTGACCAGCACGCTCGGCACGCCCGCCATGGCGGCCGCGTAGCTGAAGAGCGTGAACTCGGAGCACTTCTCTCCGTTCAGCTTGACGTAGACCGTGGATTTCGTCTCGGTGTGGGACAGAGGATTCCCCTCCCTGCCCGCCGCCGCGTGGTAGCCGATGAACAACGCCGCGTCGAAGCCGTCGGTGATGCCGTAGACCATGCTCCACGGAGAACCGCAGCTGCTCCTGGTGAGCTCCACGCACTCCGGCAGCTGCTGCGGGTCGATGTTGGTCCCCGAGCCGTGGGCATCCTTCACTCTGATGTAGTCCGCACCGGCGGCGATGGCGCCCTCGCAGGCCGCCACGACCTCCTTCGTCATCTCGTCGCTGGCCTCGGCATAGCCGATCTGCCCCTTGGAGCACTGATCCCAAAGGGTCGTCGTCGCGATGCCCTCGATGTCCGCACTGATAAATACCCTCATTTTCTCTCCTCTTTCTCACGTTTCCGGGCCCTTCATCGGGTTTGCCGGCAAAGAAATAGTGCAGGGGATGACCCCTGCACTATTATACCATACATGCTATTTGCAGTCATTCAGGAACATACCGTCGACGATGAAGATCGGGTTCAGGCTCTCGTCGTAGATCTTCATGTAGCTGGTGGTGTAGAGCGGGATGACGACCTGCTCGTCCATCAGCATCTTCTGCGCCTCAGCGACCAGCTCGAAACGCTTCTCGTTGTCGGTGATGGTCTCGATCTGCTTCAGCAGCTCGTTGTATTCGGTCTCATCGAAGCAGTTGTGATCCTTGAACATGCCGTGGAGATATCTCGCCGGCTCGCTCCACCAGTAGTTGCACATGGTCAGATCGTACTCGCCGGCCTGGGCCAGGGCGGTGGTCTCGGTGGTGGTCACGACGTTGACGTCGAGGCCCGCCTTGCGGAGCTGCTGCTGGATGGTCAGAGCAGCGGTCTCGTTCTTGCCGGAGGCGGTGTTGAAGGTGAGGGTCATCTTCTTGCCGTCCTTATCCAGCATGCCGTCGCCGTCGGTGTCTTCCCAACCGGCTTCCTTCAGGAGTTCCATGGCCTTCTCCGGATTGTCGGAGTAGTTCTCTTTGTAGTAGTCGCCGACTTCCGGGGTGTAGAACATGACGTTGGAGGTGATGTAGCAGTAGGTCTTGGTGCAGCACTCCTCGCCGCCGAAGGCCGCCACGATCTCGTCGCGGTTGATCAGCATGGAGATGGCGGTACGGACTCTCTTATCCTTCAGGAACTCGCTGTTGGCGTTCATCTGGACGTTTCTGACCATCGGAGGGAGCGTGGAGTTGACCACGACGCCCGGCTGGTTGGCCAGCGCGTTCAGGGAATCCTCGGTGATGCCGATGAGGAAATCCAGCTCGCCGGACTGGTAGGCGGAGATCATCGCGAACTCATCGGAGTACCAGGTGACGTGGATCTCAGGGATGTTGGCGGCTTCCTTGTTCTCCAGGATCTTGTTCAGGGTCTTGAAGCCGTCGTTTCTCTTCAGGACGACGCCGCTGCCCTCGGCATAGCTGTCGATGTAGTACGGGCCGTAAGGCTGAGCGCCCCACAGCAGATCTTCGTTGGACATCGTGGCCAGCTGGTCGCTGTCGATGACGCAGAAGAACGGGGATACCAGCAGGATCAGGAGCGCGGTGGAATAGCTCTCGGAGGTCACGGTGACCTTGTTGCCGTCCACCTGGATGTCCTTGATGATGCAGAAGGTGTCGTTCATCGGGGAGTCCGCGATCGCGTGCTCCAGGGATGCTTTGACGTCGCCGGCGTCCAGATCGGCGCCGCTGGCGAACTTGCGGCCCTCAGGGACCGTGAAGGTCATGACGGAACCGTCTTCGTTGAATTCCGGTGCCTCAGCCAGACAGGCCTCCAGCTCACCGGTATCGTGGTTGAACAGGAACAAAGGCTCCGCGATCATCATCTGCAGATCGTAGAAGGTGTCGCCCTGGTTCAGGTCGGCGCCGACCCACTCTTCATCGTATTCGCCGATGTTGAGCACTTCGCGGACCTCGCCGCCTTCCGCTGGCTCCTCAGCCGGTGTGCTGCTTTCGCCGCCGCCGCTGCTCGAGCCACCTCCGCCGCAGCCGGCGAGGGTGGTGGTGAGCACCATGAGGAGAGCTAACAAAACTACTAAACTTTTCTTTTTCATTTCGTCCTCCTAACTTGCAATAATAACTTCACACGTCTATCGTTCGCCGCGCTTGTGATAGCACGCGACGCAATGACCGTTTTCCAGTTCCTCCATCGGAGGGACCTCCTTGCGGCAGATGTCCGTGGCGTACGGGCACCGCGGTGCGAACCGGCATCCCGGCTCCACGTGGATCAGGCTTCCCGGATCGCCGGTGAGCCGCTCCGCGTTCTTCTCCCTGTGGTGCGGGTCCAGCACCGGGGAGGCCGCCATCAGGCCCCTGGTGTACGGGTGCACCGGCGCCTTGATGATGTCCTTCGTCCTGCCGTACTCGACGATCTTGCCGAGGTACATGACAAAGACCCGGTCGCAGATGTAGTTGATGACGTTCAGATCGTGGGTGATGATCAGGTACGTCAGGTTCATCTTCTGCTGCAGCTCGATCAGGAGGTTCAGCACCTGGGCCTGGACCGAGATGTCCAGGGCGCTGGTCGGCTCGTCCAGGATCATGACCTCCGGCTCCATGACCAGGGCCCGGGCGATGGCGATGCGCTGCTGCTGGCCGCCCGAAAGCTTGGCCGGATAGGTGTCCATGTAATGGCTGTCGATCTTGACCAGGTCCAGCGCGTGGAGGGCCTTCTCGTAGGCCTCCTTCCGCGGCATGCCGTGGATGACCAGCGGCCGCATGATGGAGCGTCCCACCGAGTGGCGCGGGTTCAGGTTGCCCGCCGGATCCTGGAAGACGACGGCGATCTTGCGGCGCAGCTCCTTGAGCTCCCGGCCGTGGATCTTGGAGATCTCCTTGCCGGAGATCGAGATCTCGCCGCCGGTGCGGGAGGTCAGCTGCAGGATCAGCCTCGCCAGGGTGGTCTTGCCGGAACCGGACTCGCCCACCAGGCCGACGATCTCGCCTTTGTTTACTGTGATGTCCACGTCGTCGATGGCGTGGATGTATTGTTTCTGCAGGCCGAGGAAACCGGTGTGGCTCTCAAAATATTTTTTGACGCCCTTTACCTCGATGACAGGTTCACTCATGGTCCCCCTCCTCTCCTGCGTGGCAGTAATACACGTGGGTGCCGCCGGCGTCGATCTTAGGCGGGTCGACCGTCTTGCAGATCTCCATCGCGTACGGGCACCGGTTCGCGAACCGGCATCCCGGCTTGGCGTCGATCAGCCTCGGCACGCTGCCCTCGATGGTCTGCAGGAGGCCCTCCTCCTTGGTCTTCCGCGGCAAAGCCTGCATCAGCAGCCTGGTGTAAGGATGCTTCGGCGCGTCGAAGACCTCGAACACGTCGCCCTCCTCCATCAGGGTGCCGGCGTACATGACCGCCACCCGGTCCGCCACCTCGGCCACCAGGCCGAAGTTGTGGGTGATCAGGAGCACCGCGGTGTTGTACTGGTTCTTCAGGTCGACGACGATGTCCATGATCTGGGACTCGATGGTCACATCCAGCGCCGTGGTCGGCTCGTCCGCGATCAGAAGCTCCGGATTGCGGGAGAGCATCATCGCGATCATGACCCTCTGCCGCATGCCGCCGGAGAGCTCGTGCGGGAACCGCTTCATCTGGCGCTCCGGGTCCGGCAGCCGGACGTCCCGGAACAGGCTCAGGGTCTCGTCGTAGGCCTGCTTCTTGCTCTTGTTGTCCAGGCGGATGGCCTCCCCCACCTGGAAGGCGGAGGTGTAGACCGGATCCAGGGAGTCCAGCGGGTTCTGGAAGATCATGCCGATGTCCCGGCCCCTGATCTTCACCAGCTCCTCCTCGCTCTTCTCCTGCAGGTCCTCCCCGCGGAAGATGATCTTGCCCTCCACGATCTCGTTGTGGTCCGGCAGGAGCCGCATGATCGCGTGGGCGATGGTGGACTTGCCGCAGCCGGACTCGCCGACGATGGCCAGGATCTCGCCCCGGTCCAGGGTCAGGTTGATGTCCTTGACCGCGGAGAGGTAGCCGTCCTTGACCTTATAGGAAATGCTCAAGTTTTCGAGTTTCAATAATTGTTCGCCCATGGTCCGCCTCCTTACAGTGTCTGCAGCCGCGGATCCAGGAGGTCCCTGAGGCCCTCGCCGAACAGGCTGAACGCGATGATGGTGTACACCAGGGCCAGGCACGGGAAGATCGCCAGCCAAGGCGCGACGTAGATGAGGCTCGCGCTGGCGGAGATGCAAAGGCCCCAATCCGGCGAAGGCGGCTGGGCGCCCATGCCGAGGAAGGACAGGGTCGTGGTGGATCCGATGAATCCCGGCATGGAGATCGACGCCATGACCAGCATCGACGGCAGGATGTTCGGGAAGATGTACTGGGTGATCAAAGCGAATTTGCTCTCGCCGAAGGCGATGCCCGTCTCGGTGTACGGCATATCCTTGAGGGAGAGGGTCTTCGCTCTCACGATGCGCTGGTACCGCGGCCAGCCCGCCAGGGCCAGCGCGATGATGACGTTATCCAGGCTCTTGCCCAGGAACATGACGATGGCCATCGCGATGATGACGGTCGGCAGGGACCAGATCATGTCGCCGATGAAGGTGATGACTCTGTCGATCCACTTGCCGAAGTAGCCGGAGATGAGGCCCAGGCCCACGCCCAGGACCATCTCGATGGCGGCGCCCATGAGAGCGGTCTTCAGCGCGAGGCCGGTGCCGTAGACGACCCGGGAGAACACGTCTCTGCCGTACTCATCCGTACCGAACCAGTGCGCCTTGCTCATCGGCTCGAGGCGGTCCACCATCTCGCCGAACTCCCATCCGTACGGGGCGATGACGTCGTCGAAGATCGCGATGAGCACCAGGGACAGGATCATGATCGCGCCGATCAGCGCGCTCTTGTTGTGAAGGAATTTCTTCCATCTGTCTTTCATGAGGAGTGGATTCATATCGCACCTCCCGAGATGGAATCGCGGATCCGCGGATCCAGCAGCGCCGAGCAAAGGTCACCGAGCAGATTGGAGACCACGACCAGCGCGGAGATGACCAGCAGGCAGGCCTGCACCACCGGGAAGTCCTGGACGATGACCGCGTTCGTCATGAGGGCGCCCATGCCCGGCATGGCGAAGACGTTCTCCATGATGACGGCGCCGGCGACGATCCAAGGCAGGCTCATGAAGGTGGTGACGACGATCAGGATCAAAGCGTTCCGAAGCACGTGCCTGAACATGACCTCGTTCCGGTTCAGGCCCTTGGCATAGCAGGTGGTGACGAACTTCTCGTGGATGACGCCCAGCACCTCGCTGCGGGTCAGACGGATGTTGCTGGAGACGCCGCCCAGCACCATGGCCGCGATCGGCAGGATGTAGTGCTTGGCGGTGGCGTAGCCGTTCACCGGCAGCGCCCTCAGCCATACGCCGAAGATCAGGATCAAAACCATGCCCACCCAGAAGGTCGGGATGCCCTGGGTGACCATGGAGTAGCCCATGATGAATTTGTCGAATTTCCCTCCCGGCTTATATGCCGCAAGAAGGCCCAGCGGCACGGAGATCAGCACCTGGATCAGCATGGCCAGGCCGCAGAGCTTGAGGCTGATCGGCATACGGGTCTTCAGGGTCTCCCTGATGTCCAGGTTGCTCTTCAGGGATCTGCCGAGGTCGCCGTGGAGCACCCGCTTCGCCCAGGTCCAGTACTGGACCGGCAGCGGATCGTTGAGGCCCCACTCCTCACGCAGTTCTTCCTTCTTCTCCTCGGAGGTCTGTTCGCCCACCAGGGAGTCCACAGGATCGCCCGGCATCAGGTGAAGAAGGAGAAATACAGCGATGGATACCGCTACGATGAGCAGTACACCCTGTATCAATCGTTTGATCGTGTAGTTAAGCAAGTGCGCCTCACTCTCCTTCCCTATACATCAATCTCTTAGACAGTTATTTAAGTACAATGAAGCAATAAGCATGCCATACCTGCCCAACAAAACCCTTCGCTGTTTTCAATCCTTCCATGCCCCT
>CADCOV010000160.1 GCA_902803185.1 uncultured Eubacteriales bacterium | reverse complement strand
CGGCCTTCACCGACAAAGAAAAAAAGGCCGTCTGGGAACCCCTCTGGCGCGGGGACAGCTCCCGGCACAGGGACGGTTCCTCAGGCGGCATGGGCCTGAGCCTCGCCGAGCGCATCTTCAAGCGCTGCGGCGCAGAATACGGTTGTTATAACGAAAGGGACGGCGTCGTCTTCTACTTCTTCCTGAAGCGGTAGCCGCTCCCGATCACGGTCTCGATCAGCGATCCGCGGGTGCCCAGTGCCCTGCGGATCGTTTTGATGTGGGTGTCCACCACCCTCTCTTCTCCCTCGTAGTCGTAGCCCCAGATCTCGTTCAGGATCTGCGTCCGGCTGAGCACCCGGCCCGGCCTGCTCATCAGGTAGCGCAGGAGGTCGAAGTCCTTGCCCTTGACGTCCGCCGGTGCGCCGTCCACCGTCACGGTGCGGCTCCCCAGATCCAGGGCGATCCCCTCTGCCTGCAGCAGGTCTCCGGCGGCGGAGCCGGTATCCAGGCGGATCAAAGCCTCGCACTTCTTCACCAGCACCGGCAGCGGGAAAGGCTTCACGATGTAGTCGTCGCCGCCGGCGGCAAAGCCCGCCAGCATCCCCTCCTCCGTCCCCAGCGCCGTCAAAAACAACACCGGCACGTCCCGGATGGCTTTGATCTCCCGGCAGGCGGCGATCCCGTCCATCCCCGGCATCATCACGTCGAGGATCACCAGGTCAAAGCGTTCCTCCACTGCGGCGTCCGCCGCCTCCCTGCCATCCGCGCAGGTCCTCACGGAGAACCCCTTCGCCCCCAGATAGGCCGCCAGGGTCTCCCTGATCTTTCGTTCGTCGTCTGCCAACAGGATCCGATACATACTGCTCCTCCTCTCTTCCCATTCTACCATACTTCGCCGATGTGTGATCCCTGTGTCGCGGCAAAACAAAAGAGGCTTCGCATTGCGCGAAGCCTCAAGTGTGTTCGTTCGTCAGCCGATGTGGATGTAGCCGATCAGTCCTGCGGAGCAGTAGACCGGGCCGACAGCGGTGGTGCCGCCGTTCCAGCCGCCGTGGACCGCGGAGGATCCGCCGGCATAGACAGCGACGTGGGTGTCGTAGATGATGATGTCGCCAGGGACCGGGTTGCTGGTCCACTCACCCAGGGCTGCGTACTGCTGCGGCCAGCCGTGGAAGTAGATGCCGGCAGCAGCCAGGGAATTGGTGACCAGGCTGGTGCAGTCCTGGCCGACGCCCAGCTGGGAGTAAGCCGCGTTCAGAACGGTCTCCTGCAGGTCGCCGCTGTAGGTGGCAGCCGGTTCCTCGTAGGTCTCTTCTACAGGTTCCTCTGCGGCAGGTTCCTCATAGGTCTCCTCCGCAGCCGGTTCCTCATAGGACTCTTCGACGTAGGTCTCCTCCGCCGCAGGCTCCTCGTAGGTGGCGTCCTCGACGGTCTCGGTGACCTCCGGTTCCTCTTCCTTCTCTTCTTCCTTGACCTTGGTGCCCTTCAGGATGACTTCGTCCACAGGGGCCTTGATCTCTCTGGAATCGATCTCTTCTCTGGAGACCAGCTGTCCGTTCTCTCTCACCTCGATGGCGGTGTAGCAGCGGATGCCGTTCTCGCCGTGCTTCTTGACCTTCTCTTCGCCCTCGTAGAGGTCGTCGGTCTCCTTATATACGGTCTCGTACTCGATGGCTTCCTCGCCGACGATCTCCTCTTCCGTGGTGACGGTGATGCGGCAGCTCTTCTGGGAGAACAGGATGACGTCGCCGGTCTGCAGGTCTTCGGTCATGCCCGGGTTCTTCTCCAGGATCGTGTCGACGTCAGTGCCGAAGGCATTGGCCACATCCCAAAGGGTGTCGCCGTCCTGGACGACGTAGGTGGTGTCGACGCCCTCGCCCTCCAGGAGCTCGTTCACGACCGCCCTGGTATCGGCGGTCAGCTCAGGCTGCTCTTCTCTCGCCGGAACGGACATGACCTCGACGGTCATCGCCGGCTCGATGGAAACGGATCTCAGATCCATGCCGTCGTTCGTATAGTGATCCTTCACCATCTGGATCATGGCATTGGCTTCGTCTTCGGTCTTGACGAGGGCGATGGTGTCCTCACCGAGCTTGACCTGCCAGTAATCTTCAGTCATACCGTATGCGGTCACCGCCGAAGAGATCGCGGTCGTGGTCATGACCACCGCCAGGATCAGAAGCAGGACCAAAACGGATAATCTACTCTGTTTCTTGTGCGAATAACTCATAAAACTTCCTTCCATTTGACCGGTCAGGCGACCCCAGTACGTCCTGACCACACTTAATATGCTAAACCCTATACATTATTAAGTCAACCGTTTTCTTAAGTTTTCACACAGTTTTCACATAAGAAAAAGAATAAAACGTTGAAATTTCAACGTTTAAAGTCTTAAGAATGCTTAATAATTCTTAAGTTTTAACTTATTGTCAGCCGTATATTTATGCCT
>CADCOV010000159.1 GCA_902803185.1 uncultured Eubacteriales bacterium | reverse complement strand
TCGCCGCTGGCCTCGCCGTAGAGGGCGAAGGTGATCGCGTCGAAGATGGTGGTCTTGCCGGCGCCGGTGTCCCCGGTGATCAGGTACAGGCCGCTCCTCCCCAGCTTTTCAAGGTCGAGGCGCATGCGCCCCGCGTACGGCCCGAAGGCCGAGATCTCAAGTAAAACCGGTCTCATGCTTCCTCCTCCCAGATCTTTTCGATCAAAGACGCCACGAAGGCGCTTTGTTCCTCATCCATCCGCCGGCCGTTCTGCATCTCATAGAAGTCGTCGAACAGCGCCAGCGGGGACCGCGCCTCCTCCGCCGCCGTGACGGCGCTCTCCCAGCGGGTCCTGGTGTTGTCGTATTTCAGGTCCATCAGGTTCGGGTAGATGGCCTGCAGCCGGGCGAAGGCGTCCAGCACGTCCTCCTCGTCGGTCAGGATGATCCTGAGATAGTCATCCTGCGGGATCCCGGCGTACTTCTCCCGGTCGATCGCCCCGGCAAAGCAGTCCCGGATCTCCCACATGTCCCGCTCCGGCACGAGGGGCACGGTGCGCACCGAGAGGTCTCCCTTGGCCCCCAGCTCCACCACCGTCACCGACTTCTCGTGTCTGAGCTCGGAGAAGCTGTACTTCAGCGGCGTGCCGCAGTACCGGAGCAGGGTGCGCTCCGTGCGGAACTCCTGGGCCCCGTGGATGTGGCCCAGGGCCACGTAATCGAAGCCGTCGAACACCGAAGCGTCCACGTTGTCGCTGCCGCCCACGCTGACCTCTTCCGATTCGGACCGGACCGCCCCGGTGACGAACTGGTGGGTCACGAGCACGTTCCGCTCCGCCGGATCGATGGCCATCTGGGCCACCGCCGCCCGGAGCGCGTCGGTATAGCCCGCGATCTCCTCCTCCTCGAAGAAGCGCCGCACGGACGCCGGCTTCACGAAGGGCAGCAGATAGAAGTTCACCGGGCCGTAGGCGTCGGCCAAGGTGATCTTTTCGGTTTTGCCGTCGTACACCGGCGCCATGTGGACGCCGCTGCCCGCCATCAGCCGGCCGCCGAAGGCGATCCGCTCCGGGGAGTCGTGGTTGCCGCTGATGACGAAGACCTGGAGGCCCCTCGCGGCGAGCCGCGCCAGGAACTCGTCGAACAAAGCCACCGCCTCCGCGGACGGCACGGACTTGTCGTAGACGTCGCCGGCGATGAGGACGCCCTCCGGTTTCTCCTCATCGATGATCCCGAGGATCTCCCGCAATATGTATCTCTGGTCCTCCAGCATGGAAAACTCGTTGACCCGCTTCCCCAGATGCAGGTCAGAAAGATGGATCAGTTTCATCCCTTGTACCTCCTGTGACACTGCTGCCATATCGTCCCGATCAAATAAACTCGATAGGGAGAGCAACCAGATTCTCCCTTAGATAAGTCTTTTTATCAATGAGGCACAGGATCACACCCATACCCCTTTTTTTGTCAGGTATCTTATCAAGAATCTGATTTGCAGATCCCATGCTCGCTTTCGGATTCCCTGTCATCTTTATCTCCACAGGATACAGCAGTCCGTCTTCCTGAATGATCAAATCGATCTCGTTCTCAGAAGAAGCCCTTTTATCTTTTCCTCTATAGTAGAAGATGCTGAACTTGTAATCCTGCCCTTCGTTGCTGTATGATTTCAATATCTCCGATACCACAAAAGTCTCGAACATATTGCCGGCAACGGCAGAGTTCTTCAATGCGTCCGCTGTGAGCCACCTGGTCAGATAACAGGCAAGGCCGGTATCCCTGAAGTAGATCTTTGGTGTTTTGATCGCTCTGGTCAGTGCACTCGCGCTATAGGGCTGCAATATGTGGACGATCCCCGTGCGTTCCAGGATCGATATCCAGTTCTTTATCGTAGGCTCGCTGGCCCCGACCTCACTGGCGATATTCGCGTAATTGAGCAGCTCCCCTGTTCTTGCGGCGACTGATGTCATAAACTTCATGAATGTGAGGCTGTCTGCCGCTATCAGTTCGTTGATATCGCGTTCAAGATACGTTGCAACATAAGATGAGTAGTAATCCTGCCAGTCTCTTTCAGTATCATACAGCTCCGGATAGGAACCCCTGTGGATCACATCCCATATATCATCATATGGCTTTAATTCTTTTTCTCGCTGTTCCAGATAATCCGCAGATGGAATAAAATGCCTGTTAAAAGAGATCCCTTTGATCTCCCTCAGCGACAGTCCGGACAGCTCCATGACCGAAACACGCCCTGCCAAAGATTCACTCATCCCTTTCATCAGTTCCAGCTTTTGCGAACCTGACAGGATGAACTGGCCTCTTTGATCTGTTTCGTCGACGATCTTCTTGATTTCTTCAAGAATACTGTTTTCCTTTTGGACCTCATCTATAAAAAGAGGCCTGGGATTGTTCAGGAAAAAAAGGCCCGGTTCTTCCCTCGCCTGAAGCCTGGTCAATCTATCATCAAAATTCGCCCTGTTATAATCAGAGAAAACATGCTTCACCAGGGTAGACTTTCCAACTTGTCTGGATCCGGTGATCAAAAGGCATTTGCTGGCGGCCGCCCTTTTTCTCAATACCGGAGTCATCGCTCTTTCTATGTAAGACATCTTGCCCTCCTCCGCGACTAATCTAAAGTCAGATTTTATTATAGCCCCCGTTACGGTCCCCGTCAACAGCAATTTGCGACTAATCTAAAGTCAGATTTTGGATTAGTCGCTCCTGCCCGTGAATCAAAAGAGCAGCTTCCACTCCAAGACGCTGCTCTTTCTGTTTCTCATCGGTTTTGTCATCCCTCAATCATTGTAGATCGCCAGCACGTCCCCCATCTGCACGTGGTACTCATCGTTCGGGATGATGGAGGCGGTGCCCCGCCGGGCGATCAGGATGGTGAAGCCGAACTTCTCCTTCACCTCCGCAGCGGTCATGCCGATCCAGGCGCTGCCGATGTCCACCACCACCTTGTGGAGGGAGAAGTCGCTGGCGTCGGCGCTGACGCTCATCTCGTGATACCGCTCGACGAAGCCGGCGGAAATGATGCCCGTCGGGATGGCCACCACGCCCACGCCCAGGAAGGAGATGATGGTCCCCAGGATCTTGCCGGCGATGGTGACCGGCACCACGTCGCCGTATCCCAGGGTGAGCAAAGTCTGCATCGCCCACCAGAGGCCGGACAGGGCGTTCGGGAACTCATCCGGCTGGGCCTCGTGCTCCGCGCTGTACATGAACATGGAGGCCGCCATCATCAAAACCAGCACGATGAAGACGGAGGAGATGATCTGGTTCCGCTTGTCCACGAGGACGGATTTGATCACGTTGAAGGAGTCCAGGTTGGAATTGATCCGGAAGAGGTGGAGGATCCGCACCACCCGGAGCATCCGGAAGACCACGAAGCCGGACAGGAAGAAGAACGGCAGGATGCTGCAGAGCTCCACGATGCCGTCGTAGGAGAAGATGAACTGCAGCGCCGCCCGCCCCCGGCTCACGTCCGGGAACAGATAGTCCGCCGTGAAGATCGACAGCAGATACTCCGCGATGAACAGGATCACCGTGGCCAGCTCCACCGCCCGGAAGATCGGGTGGAACCGCTCCAGCTGCCAGAAGGTCTCCAGCACCATCATCAGGATGTTCAGGATGATGGCCACCATGACCGCGATGTCAAAGGCCTTGCTCTTCCGTTCTCCCTTGTTGTCCAGTCTTATGATGTCAAAGATGCGCCTGCGCAGGCTGGTGTCGTTTTCCATAGAGCCTCCTATTTCAGCCCTATTATAGCACAGGCCCGTGACTTGCATCACGGGCCTGCGAAAAAATCTTGTTCTGTGCTTATCTGTTGGACATCTCGTGGTAGAGGCTTGCGGTGGTCTCCGCCGCTTTGCGTCCCTCCGCGGAGGTCTCCTCGTCCAGACACGGATCCACCGGGATCTCCGCCTTCGGCGGCTCGGTGTTGTCGATCGGGGTGCTGTCGCCGATGCCCAGGGCCTCGCCCAGGACGCCCGCCTTCGTCACCATCTCCGTCAGATCGGACGGCATGTAGATCTTGGTGGCGCGGCCGTTGGCCACATACTTCAGCGCGTCGATGCTCTTGTACTTCAGGACGCTCTCGTCGATCTGCGCCTGGCGCAGCTTCTTGATACCTTCCGCCTCAGCCTGGTAGACCAGCTCGATGGAGCGGGCCTGGCCTTCCGCGATGGCGATCTTGGCTTCCTTCTCCGCCTCGGCGGCGAGGACCTTCGCTTCCTTATCACCCTTCGCTCTGGAGACGACCGCTTCCTGGTGGGCCTGGGCCTCGAGGACGGTCTGACGTCTCTCACGCTCAGCCCTCATCTGCTTGGTCATGACTTCCTCGATCTCACGCGGCGGCATGATGTTCTTCAGCTCGACGCGGGTGACCTTGATGCCCCAGGCGTCCGTCGCCTGGTCCAGGATGACCTCCAGCTGGGAGTTGATCTTGTCTCTGGATGTGAGGGTCTGGTCCAGCTCCATGCTGCCGATGATGTTTCTCAGCGTGGTGGCGGACAGGTTCTGCAGACCGGAGATCGGGTTTTCTACGCCGTAGGTGTAGAGCCTCGGATCGAAGATCTTGGCGAACACGACGGAGTCGATGTTCACGGAAACGTTATCCTTGGTGATGACCGGCTGCGGCGGGAAGTCCAGCACCTGCTCCTTCAGGGAGATCTTGCGGACGACCCTCTCGAAGAACGGCACCTTCAGGTGAAGGCCCGCGCCCCAGGTGGTCTTGTACTTACCTAAAAACTCAACGATATACGCGTGTTCCTGCGGCACGATGCGGATGCAGGACACCAGGATCGCGATGATGATTGCGATGACGATGATCAAAATGATAACGCCAATGACTCCTCCCATGATAAACCTCCTTTTTTGACGCCGCCCCCGGGCGGCAAACATATCCTGAGGATATTGTACCACCAAAGCGGCCAATCGAAAACAACTATTCTATCCTGCCGCCCTGTCTGCGCCAGGCCAGCATCAGATCCACGATCCTCCCGTAGCTCTGCACGCCCTCCGCCTGGCCGTTGCCCTTGAGGTAGGCGTCGTTCACCTTGTCCTGGACCTCGGCCACCCTGCCGTCGTACTTATGCCAGAAGGCGCTGTTCTCCACGTACTCCGCTAGCACCTGCGCCGGCAGGGTCTCCCGGATCGCCAGGTACCGCTCCGGATCCACCCGGTAAAGGGCGTTCCCCGCGTAGATGAATCCCAGCATCAGGCCGCTCCGTTCCAGGGCGGGATCCCCGGAGCCCACGCAGGCCAGGAAGGCGATGAAGTTGGCCTCGTCCTCCCGCATGAACCCCCTCAGGTGGGAGAGCTCGTGGCAGCAGGTGAAGGGGACGTAGAAGTCCGTCATGGCGCTGTTCACGTTGGCCTCCACGAAGAACGGGGAGTAGATGCCGGACACCTGCTGGACCGACAGGATCCAGGGCACCAGCAGCAGCTTCGGCTCCGGATAGTACCCGGAGAGGGACGGGTATACCTCGCCCAGCTTCTCCATGGCCGCCCGGGTCTTCGTCCGCACGTCGCCGTTCTCCTGGACCGGCGCCGCCTCGTTCAGCGCCGCCGCTAATTCTTCGCAGAGGGCGGCCAGCTCCTCCGCCGGCGCCTCCTCCCGGACGAGCCCCGCCTCTTCGGAGAAGGGCACCCGGTAGTAGTTCACGCCGCAGTTCGCGCTGTAGAGGAAGAGCAGCACCGCCGCCGCGGTCACGAGGGTGGAAAGCAGTGCCCTGCCCTTACGCAGCACCGCAAGCAGGATCAGGACCGCCGGCAGCCCGTAGAGCAGAAGCTCGCTCAAAGAGACCGGGAAGAGCCCCGCCGCCCGGCCCACCGATCCCACGATCAGCGGGTAGACGGTGACCGCGTACCATTCCCCGAAGCCGGGGACCCGGCGGGCGGCCAGGAGCAGGGCAGCGGACGCCAGCACCAGAACGAGGACCAGCCAGAGGATGGTCCTGCTCCGGGTCTTCTTTTTGCCGCTGCGCTCTTCCGCCGCCATGGCTCGTCCTCCCTACTTCAGGGTGTAGCAGCCCTGCCCCTCGTCGGTGAGGGCCAGGGAATAGAATTCTTTGAGCGCCCGGGCCAGATAGGCGGTGTCCGCCGTGCCCGCGGTCTCGTACGGGGAGTGCATCGCCAGCTGCGGCAGGCCGATGTCCACCGTGTTCAGACTGACGTGGGAGTTGGCGATGTTGCCTAAGGTGGTGCCGCCGCTCATGTCGGAACGGTTGAAGAACTCCTGCACCGGCACGTCTGCCCGCGCGCAGACTTCCTTGAACAGGGCCGCGGAGACGCTGTCGGTGGTGTACTTCTGGCCGGCGTGGTATTTGATCACGATGCCCTTGTTCATCTTCGGCTGGTTCAGCGGGTCCGCCTTCTCCGGCTGGTTCGGATGGATGGCGTGGGCGTTGTCCGCGGAGATCATGAAGCCCGCCGCGATGGCCGCCTTCAGCTCCTCCGGGGTCCGGCCCGCCGCCGCGGCAATCCGCGTGAGGACGTCGGTCAGGAAGGTGGAATCCGCCCCCTGCTTGGTGCCGCTGCCCACCTCTTCGTTGTCGAAGAGGCAGTAGACCGGCAGGGAGGCTTTGTTCTCCGCCGCGTCCAGGAAGCCCCGGAGCAGGGCGTAGCCGCACTGCAGGTCGTCCAGGCGCCCGCTGGAGAAGTACTCGCCCTTCGCGCCCCAGACGGTGCCCGGGACCCGGCTGTAGAGGTACAGGTCCGCCGCCGCGATCTCGGAAGCCTCCACGCCCGCCTCCGCCGCGATCGTCTTGAGGAACCCTTCCTTGGCCTCCTCGTCGCCGAAGAGCGGCAGCATGTCCACCTGGGCGTTGAACTTCTTGGCGTCGTTGATGTCGTGGTTCATGTGGATCGCCAGGTTCGGGATCAAAACCAGATCCCTGTCCACCTTGACCAGCTTCGTGGTGAAGCGGCCTTCCTTCTTCAGGATCAGCCTGCCGGCCACGGAGAGCGGACGGTCCAGCCACGGCGCCATGATCGCGCCGCCGTACTTCTCCACGTTCAGCCTGGTGTAGGCGCCGCAGGCCTCCATCTCCGGATGCTCGCCCTTGATCCGGAAGGTCGGGGAATCGCTGTGGGCCGCCGCCATCATCAGGCTGCCGAAGCCGAAGGACGGCACCCGGAAGGCGATGAGGGAGGACTCATTGCGGCAGACGAAGTATTTGCCGCCCTCCTCCAGCTTCCACGGCCTGCCCTCCGACAGCTCGGTGTAGCCGGCCGCCGCCAGGATCTCCCGCTCCTCCGCCACGGCGTGGAAGGCGGTCGGCGCTCCTGCCAGGAACGCGATCAGTTCGCTTGTGATGTTCTCGTACATATCCATATCCTCCTTTAGGAATATCAGACAAAAGCATAGATCCAGCGGAACAGGAACTTCCGCAGCGGGCTCAGGCCTTCGTAGAGGGCCGCGCCGTAGGCCCTGCAGGCCTCCCGGGCTTCCTCCTCCGCCTCCGGTGCCGGTCCCTTTTCGCTGAAGGCCCGGCAGAGGGCCGTCTCTCTGGCCTTCTCGAGGCGGACGGCCAGGTCTTCGCCGCCCCCCGCGGCCTCTGCCGCCAGCGCCGGGAATCCCCTGCCCTCCGGGTCCTCACCCGGGAGCAGTCCCGCCGCCCGGGTCATGGCCGCGATCCTGCGCCAGACCGCTACGGCGTCCATCTTCTCGAGCCTTGCCGCCCGGCAGCGGCTGCGCTTCCAGGTCCCGAAGACCAGCAGCAGCAGCGCCGCCGCAGCGCCCAGGATCCGGGCCGCCCAAAGGCCGATGGCCCTGAGCTCATCCGCCGCGTCAGGCTGTGCCTCGCCGCCCTCCGGTTCCTCGTCCTGCGGCTTCTCAGGGGTGTCCTCCCCGTCCTTCTCCGGCGCAGGTTCCTCCGGCTCTTCCGGGTCCTCCGGCTCCTCCGCCGGTTCTTCGTCACCGTCCTCCGCCGGTTTCTCCGGCTCTTCCGGCTCCTCCGCCGGCCGGTCCTTCGCCGCCAGGCTCTCCGTCCAGCCGTGCTCCTCCCGGATCTCCTGCAGGGTCTCCTCGCCAAAGCCCGGATAGACTGGGTGGAAATACCCGTTCTCGTCCGGGGTCACCTCCACCGGCGTCCAGCCGCAGTCCTCCAGCCAGATCTCCACCCAGGCGTGGGCGCTGCGGTCGGTGACCGAAGCGACGGCCAGGTTATAGGCCGAGGAAAGACCTAAGGAGAAGAAGGACGCCGGGTCCACCCGGTAGCCCGCCACGTAGCGGGCCGGGATGCCGTACATCCGGTACATCATGGCCGCGGTCGCCGCGTATTGCTGGCAGTACCCCTTGCCACTGTCGAAGAGGAACCACTCGATGATGTCTTTGTTGAAGGGCGCCGAACCCGGGGTCCTGGTGTAGACCGCATGGGCGTCCAACGTCGCGATGATGAAGCTGGTGATCTCGTCAAGGTCCGTCAGAGGCTCCTCCGCCACCAGCGCCGCGAGCCGGGAGAGCTCCTTCTCCGGGTAGGCGGTATAGTCCGCCCTGCAGTAGACCTGATACCGCTTCCAAAGGGTCCCGTAGCCGTCGATGACGTCCAGCACGTCGGCCACCGATCCCCGGGAATCCTCCTCCAGGTAGACGAAGGGATAGCCGCTCAGCGCCACCGGCAGGACGACGCCGTCCTCGTCGTAGCCCTTCTCCTGCTCCAGGGCCAGAGACGCATAGGGCCGGGACCGTCCCCGGGCGCCGTAGTTCTGGACCACGAGGCCGTTCCGATGGAGCTCGTCCCGGTCCGGCATGGCCGAGCGCAGGGAATAGTAGAAGCCCTCCGGCGACAGCCAGTCCTCCTCCGCCAGGATCCCCTCCTCGATGGCGAGCCTCGTCAGCACGCTCTCGTCCGCCTCGGAGAACCGGCTGCGGTAGTAGTCGCCGCCGATGTAGTTTTTGAGATACAAAACGCTCTCCGGCGTCCGGGTCGCGAAGAGCTGCATCATGGCCCGGTCAGAATAGGGGTTGTCGCCTTTGTTGATCGTGCCCTGGTCCGTCGGGTACCGCTCCTCGACCCAGTCGTTCACCCGATCCCGCACCTGGATGTCCAGGTCCGTGACGCCCGGCGTGAGGGCGTCGGAGAGGGGCAGCCCGATGAGGAGCGCCGCCAGCATGACCGCGAGGACGCTGAACGCGCCCTGTCTGCCGATCCGGCTCCGCTCCGTCGGCTTCGGATAGGCCCTTCGGCCGTTCTTCGCCACCCGGATCGCCCAGAGGGAGACCGCGGAACCCAGCAAAAGCAGCAGCTGCAGCAGGGTCGGCGCCCCGCCCACCAGCGGCGGGAACAGAAGTGCCCCGGGCAAAAGCAGGCAGAACAAAAAGTGCAGCCCCGCCGCCTCCAGCAGCGCCGTGAGGAAGGCGAGGACCACCGCTGCGGCGGTCATGATGCCCGTCACCGGGATGCCCTCGGTGCCCGTGCCCAGGAACCAGCCGGCCAGCTCCTCCGCCTCCGGCAGGAAGGCCTCCCAGTGGGTCCAGCCGTACCGGGCTAGGCAGGCAGCGCCCGCCAGCCAGAGCAGCCAGAACAGCCACCGCCGGCAGGCCCGTCCGGCCCAGAGCACGGCCAGGGTGAGCCCGGCAGCCGCCAGCACCGGCGCCGCCTCGAACTGGAGCCCGTCGAAATCCCGGATCACCAGGAAGAAGCCCGCCAGCCCGGCGAACATCCCCAGGTATTCCGCGGCCGCGTCCCGCAAGTTTATCCTTTTGCCCGTCGATCCTTCCGCCACTTAGATGTATATCCTCTTCTCCCGGACCTCCTCCGGGATGCGTCCTTCTGTAAACGTCAGAACAAAGCCCGCCGCGGTGCGGACGGTGAGATCGGTCCCAAGGACCACCTCCGCATCCGGCGGTTCCTCCTCCGGCCTCGGCGCAGCCGCGCCGCCGCTTTCACCGGCAGCCTCCGCCGCCGGCTCCAGGGCCCGGTACAGGCCGATCAGAAGGTCGTCCACCTCCTCCGGGGAGAGGAGGTCTTCGCTCTGCCAGCCCTCCTTCGTCCGCCAGAGGACCTCGCAGCCCCTGCCGGTCTCGAGGAGCCCCCTGAGCAGCGCCGCCAGGAGCTCGTAGCAGTCGCTCCGCCGGGCCGCATCCTTCCACAGGGCCTCCTCCCGGTCGAACCGGAGGGTCAGCGGCGTCTGCTGCTCCTGCTCGTATTCCCGGCTCACCAGCCGGTCCAGGCGGGTGCTCTCCGCCCAGTCCACGTCCTTTCTGGAGTCCCCCGGACGGTATTCCCGCATCTGCCGGAAGGTGTCCCGGTCCGGTCCCGCGCTCCGCAGGGCCTCCCGGGTCTCCCCGCCGTCCTCCGCCAGCGGATCCCGCTCCGCCGCAAGGATCTGAGGGACCGGCAGCACCGCCACGGGCTGGGCCAGCCCGAGCCGCTTCCCGAAGCGGAACAGCGCCAGAGGATCCGTGGCCGTGACTTTGACGATCCTGACCTGCGTCAGGCCGCAGAGGTCCCGGCTGATCGGGCAGACCGCCTCCGTGGTCCCCCGGTCCGCACCGCCCTTGAGGGTGATCTTGTCCAGGCCCTCCTCCGCGTCCTCCGCCCTGAGCTTCAGGGTGACCTTCGGGATCGGCAGGAAGAAGCGGTTCCGGAGCAGGATGACGCCCCGTCCCGCGCTGCCCTTGACGAGCCTCCAGATCCGGCCCTCCGGCCGCACCTCGAGCCGCGCCAAAGCGATCAGCGCCAGGGCCAGCATCGCCGCAAGAAAGACGAGCTCCCCCGCGAAGACCATCATCAGCGCGTGGGAGCGGTAGATCCCCGCCACATAGCCGGTGAGCAGGGTGATGACAACGTAAAGCAGGAGCTTCATCGGGATGCTCCCAGGCCCGGCGCCGGCACCTCCGCCAGGATGTGGCCGAGGATGTCCCGGGCCGTCTCCCCGTCCGCCTTCGTCTGCCGCTCCAGCAGCAGGCGGTGGGCGGTGACGTAGAGGAACTGCTCCGCCACGTCCTCCGGCAGTGCGTACTCCCGGCCCTTCAGCCAGGCCGAGGCCTTGGCGCAGCGGGTCAGGGCGATGGTGGCCCGCGGGCTCGCACCCCTCAGGACCCCCGGCGCCTTCCTGGTCGCCGCGATCAAAGCCATGATGTATTCGTAGACGCGGTCGTGGACGTAGGTCTCCGCCGCTTCCTTCTGGATCTCCAGGAACTCCGCCCCGCCGATGACGGGCGCGGCCTCAGCGCCGCCCCGGGCGGTCCTCAGCCCCTCGCTCCTCGCCTTGGCCATGCGGATCTCGCTTTCCTCGTCCGGGTAGCCCATGCTGAGGGACACCATGAACCGGTCCACCTGGGATTCCGGCAGCAGCTGGGTCCCGGCGCTCCCCAGAGGGTTCTGGGTGGCGATGACGAGGAACGGCTCCGGCAGAGGCCGGGTCGTCCCCTCCACGGTGACCCTGCCCTCCTCCATGGCCTCCAGCAGGGCGGACTGGGTCTTCGGGGAAGCCCGGTTGATCTCGTCCGCCAGGAGCAGGCTGCAGAACAGGCTCCCCTCGTGGTAGACGAACCGCTCCGCGTTCCGGTCGTAGACGGAGAAACCCGTCAGGTCCAGCGGCATCAGGTCCGATGTGAACTGGACCCGCCGATACGGCAGGTCCATGGCCCTCGCGAGCCCGCTGGCCAGGGTGGTCTTGCCCACTCCCGGGATGTCCTCCAACAGCACGTGGCCGCCGGCGATCAGGGCGGTCATCACCTCCCGGATCACCTCCGGCTTTCCGTATATCTCCTGTCCCAGCCGCTCCAT
>CADCOV010000158.1 GCA_902803185.1 uncultured Eubacteriales bacterium | reverse complement strand
TTCAGATGCCCCGCGAATTCGAGGCTTCCCCTTTCCGTCAGGTGCTCGCCGTCAAAGGCCATCTCCGGCCTGAGTTCGGCAGCGCTCATAAAGTCCGTCCCGTGTTTTTCCGCGAGGGCCCTGTAGCTCTCCGTGAACAGGTCCCGCTCCAGCAGCAGCGGCGGCGCGATCAAAAGGATCCTGGTCTCCGCCAGCGCCGGCTGCGCCTTGAGGTAGAGGAGGAACTTCTCCATCCGCTCCGTCACCGCGGGGACGTTCGGCCCCCACATGTATTCGTAGTCGTTGGTCCCCAGCATCACGGCGAAGAGGTCGAAGCCCAGGCCTTCCGCCCGGAAAGCATCCACCGCCTTCCTGAGAGACCGCTCGAACACGGTGTAGTCGAAGTCGCTGGCCGGGATCTGCCGGCCGTTCATGCCGTTCGCCAGGATCATCCAGCTGTCCTTGAGTTCCTCCGCCAGTACGTCCGCCCAGCGGTGCTCCGCCGGGTACCGGCCGCCGAGGAGCCCCCTCGGGTCGTAGCCGTAGGTGTTGGAATCCCCGTAAAAGTAGGCTGTATGCCGCTTTCCTTCCATCGTTTCCTCCTCTTGCGCCGCGTTCAGACGATGATCTCCGCCCGGCTGCCGCCGGTCCGGTCCTTGGTGACCCGGATCTGCTTCTCGATCCGATCCCGGAGCACGCCCACGTGGGAGATGATGCCCACCAGCCGGTCGCCCTCGGACAGGTCCGCCAGGGCATTGATGGCCATGCGCAGGGAGTCCTCATCCAGGGAGCCGAAGCCCTCGTCGACGAACATGGTCTCCATGCGGATGCCGCCCGCCGCCGCCCGGATCTCGTCGGAGAGCCCCAGGGCCAGGGACAGGGACGCCTTGAACTGCTCGCCGCCGGACAAGGTCTTGACGCTGCGTTCGGACCCATTATAGTGATCGAGGATGTCCAGGTCAAGGCCGGTCTGGCTGCGGTTGTTGGCCGCCGCCCTGCGCCGGATGAGCTCGTACTGGCCGCCGGTCATGATCCGGAGCCGCTGGTTCGCCCGCTCCAGGATCCGGTCGAAGTACCGCATCTGGACATAGGTCTCCAAGGCGATCTTCTCCTTGCCGGCGATGGTGCCGCAGGCCGTGTCCGACAGGGTCTTTAGGGAGGAGGCTCTGGCCTCCATCTCCATCAGCCGCGCAGCCCCTTCCTCGATGTGGGCGAGGGCATCCCGGTTCCGCTCGATCCTGGAGTGGTACCCCTTGAGGCGGACGTCGAGCTGCCCGTTCTCCCTGGCCAGCGCCGCCCGCTTCTGCCGCATCTCCGGAAGATCAAAGCTTTCCGCGTCCTTCAGCTGCTCCTCCAGCGCCTGCAGGGTCCCTTCCAGCGAGGCCAGCTTCCGCTGCTCCGCCGCCAGGTCCGCCCGCGCCGATTCCAGGGCGTGCTGCAGGGACTTCTTCCGTTCCTTTGCTTCCGCCAGCGCCCGTCTGGCGCCATCCGCGTCTCCGTGCTCCAGCTTGCCCGCCGTCTCCGCGATCTGGGCGGACAGGCTCGCCGCCTGGATCTTCTCCCCGGCGCAGGCCTCTCTGGCTGCGGCCAGGCGCTTCTCCTCCTCCGCGATGGTGCGCTCCATCGTCGGAAGCTGCTCTGTCAGTTCTCTGTATCGGCGGTCCCTGTCGTCCTGGAGCGCCGCCTCATCGGCGAGGGCCGCCGCCCTGTCCTCCGCCGTCTTCTTTTCCGTCCCGACCAAAACAGCCAGCGCCTCCGGCGCCTTCGCCCCGGCCTCCGCGCCCAAGAGGCGGGCTGCCTCCCGCGCCAGGGCTTCCCTGGCGGTGGCGAGGGCCGCTTTCTCGGCCTCCGCTTTGCCTGCGGCGTCGGTCATCCGGTTCCTGGCGTCCTCCGCCGTCCATTTCACCCTATTCAGGGCACTCTCCGACGGGGCCGTGCCCCGGCAGGCCAGCTTCGGATGGTGGATGGACCCGCAGACCGGGCAAGGCTCTCCTTCAGCGAGCCCCTCCGCCAGGATCCCGGCCTGGGCATCCAGGTAAGCCCGGTTCATGCTCTCGTATTCCGCCGTCAGGAGCCGGGAGTTCTCCGCCGCCTCCAGATATCTGCTCTGGGCTTCGGAAAGCGCTGCCGCCTTCTTCCCACAGTCTGCGCAGGCGCTCTCCAGGCCGCCAAGGGCCTCGATCCGCTCCCGGGCCGCCTTCTCCTGTTCTCTGGCAGAGGTCCTGCGCTCCGCCGCGTCCACCAGGGTACTCTGCTCCTCCCGGGCGCTCTCCAGCGCCTTGCGTGCCTTCTCCTGCTTCGCCTCCAGGTTCCGGATGCGGGCGTGATGGTCCCTGAGGTTCTGCTCCGCCCTGACCAGGGCCTGCTTCTTCTCCTCCAGGGCGTCGTACTCCGGCAGGAGGTTCTCCAGGGACGCGATCTCCAGGTCGGCCCGATCCCGTTCCGGCTGCTTTGCCTCCTCCGCGGCCAGGGCCCCCTGCGCCGCCTCCAGGCGGACGCTGCTGTCTTTGATCTCGCTTTTGGTGCGGGCGAGGTTGGCTCGGGCCGCCTCGGTCTTCTCGGCCCGCCCGATGGCCTGGTCCAGCTGCTCCAGCTCTGCGGAGAGGGCATTCTTCCGCTCCTCCGCTGCGCTGCTTCCGGCCTCATCGCGCTCGATGACCCGGCGGATGACGCCGCAGGCCGCCGCGGTGGTGATGCTGCCCGCCCTGGCCTTCTCCAGCTCCAGGGCCAGCGGGTCGTCCTCCGCCGCCGCCACGCCGCCGATGTACTGGTCCACGCTGCGCCGCTCCTGGTCACACTCCTTGAGCAGGTC
>CADCOV010000157.1 GCA_902803185.1 uncultured Eubacteriales bacterium | reverse complement strand
CTGGCAGAGGGTGCCGCGCTTCCGGAAGGCGCGGTCCTGCTGGGCTGCACGACGGAAGAGCAGGCCATCGTCAAGGGCGGCTGCAGCATCCCGCTCGAACAGCTCAATGAGGTGTATGAAGGCAAGCTGGAGCCGGTCTACGCCTGCAACATCGAGACGGCGCAGACAAAGACCGAAGTTTACACCTACGAGGATGCCTCCAGACCGCACGCGGCGATCAAGGTCGCCAGCCCGAAGGTCCTGATCCCGGTCTTCCCGGGCACCAACTGCGAATACGACAGCGCCAAGGCCTTCCGCGACGCGGGCGCCGATCCGGAGATCTTCGTTTTGAACAACCTGGATCCGGAAGCGGTCTCCAGGTCCGTGGAAGCCTTCACCGAGAAGATCCGCGGCTCCCAGATGATCTTCATCCCGGGCGGCTTCTCCGGCGGCGACGAGCCGGACGGCTCCGCGAAGTTCATCACCGCCTTCTTCCGCAACGCGGAGATCAAAGAGGCGGTCATGGATCTCCTGAACAACCGGGACGGCCTGATGGCAGGCATCTGCAACGGCTTCCAGGCTTTGATCAAGCTGGGCCTCGTGCCGTACGGCGAGATCCGCGACATGGATGAGACCTGCGCGACCCTGACCTATAACGAGATCGGCCGCCACCAGTCAAAGCTGATCCGCACGAGGATCGCCTCCAACAAGTCTCCGTGGATGAAGCACACCCACGCCGGCGAGATCTACACCACGCCGATCTCCCACGGCGAAGGCCGGTTCGTGGCCTCCGAGGAGCTGATCGCGGAGCTGGCGAAGAACGGCCAGATCCTGACCCAGTACGTGGACCTCGAGGGTAAGGTCAGCGATGAGATCCAGTTCAACCCGAACGGTTCCTATCACTGCATCGAGGGCATCACCTCGCCGGATGGCAGGGTCCTGGGCAAGATGGCCCACTCCGAGCGCATCGGCAAGGACCTCTACCGCAACGTGCCGGGCGACTTCGATATGGGCATGTTCCTCTCCGCAGTGGAGTATTTCAAATAACGTAAGCGATAATAGGGGGATTGAAAAATGATCTGTGACAACATCACGGTTTCCGCGAACGGGCATCTGCTCTTCGCCGGACAGGACACGGTGGAACTCGCGAAGCAGTACGGCACGCCGCTGTATCTGATGGACGAGGACAAGATCCGGGAGAACTGCCGGGTCTATAAGAACGCGTTTTTCAAGTATTTCGGGGAGAAGGCGGTGCCTCTCTACGCCAGCAAAGCCTGCTCCTTCAAGAGGATCTACGAGATCATGACAGAGGAGGGGATGGGCATCGACGTCGTCTCCTCCGGTGAGATCGCCACGGCCCTCAAGGCCGGCTACGACCTCTCCAAAGCCTATTTCCACAGCAACAACAAGACCGACGAGGACATCGTCTTCGGCATGGAGCACGGCGTCGGCTACTTCGTCGTGGACAACATCGAGGAGCTCGAGGTCGTGGAGCAGAAGGCCGCGGAGAAGGGCATCCGCCAGAAGGTGCTGCTGCGCCTGACGCCGGGCATCGACCCGCACACCTACGCGGCGGTGGCCACCGGCCAGGTGGACTCCAAGTTCGGCTCCGCCATCGAGACGGGCCAGGCGGAGGAGATCACCAGAGAGGCCCTCGCCATGCCGCACATCGAACTCAAGGGCTTCCACTGCCACCTGGGCTCCCAGGTCTTCACCGACGACGTCTTCGAGAGAGCGGCGGTCGTCATGCTGGAGTTCATCGCCTCCATGAAGGAGAAGCTGGGCTTCATGGCCGACGAGCTGGATCTGGGCGGCGGCTACGGCGTCCGCTACGTGGACACCGATCCGTACCTGGACGTGGACAAGAAGGTGGGGGAGATCGCCGCTGTGGTCAAAGCCACCTGCGAGCGCCTCGGCATCGAGGTCCCGGAGATCCACATGGAGCCGGGCCGCAGCATCGTCGCTGCCGCCGGCATGACCCTCTACACCTGCGGCACCGTGAAGCGGATCCCGGGCTACAAGAACTACGTCTCCATCGACGGAGGCATGCCGGACAACCCGCGGTTCCTGATGTACGGCTCCGCCTACACCTGCTACCTGGCCAACAAGATGAACGAGCCTTGCGAGTTCGAGTGCTCCGTGGTCGGACGCTGCTGCGAGAGCGGGGACATCATCCAGGAGCACGTGAAGATGCCGGCTTCGGTCAAGCGCTACGACACCGTGGCGGTCTGCACCACCGGCGCCTACAACTATTCCATGGCCTCCAACTATAACCGCATCGGCCGGCCGCCGGTCGTCATGCTGCGGGGCGGGAACGAGAGCTATGTGGCGGTCCGCCGGGAGAGCCTGGAGGACCTCACCAGAAACGACCTGTAACTGTTATGGGGCCGCGCCTTTCGCGCGGCCTTTTTTGAAAGGCTGACACAATGAAGAGACTGAAAAGAACATCTGTTCTCATTATATTTTCCCTGGTTTTGGTGCTGGGATCGATGGCGGCCGCCTACGCCGCGGACGATCTGACGCCGCCGGTCATGGGCTCCATCAAGAACGACGGGGAAGGGGTGCTGCTCTCCTGGCAGGCCGCCGACGGCGCCGCGCTCTACCGGATCTACCGGAAGACGGCGGACACGGATAGGGTACAGGTCGCGGAGACCTCGGACCTGTTCTATCTGGACACGGATACCGCCTCCGGCACGAAGTACACCTACCAGGTCACTGCGGTGAAGGGGGAAGAGGAGAGCGCCTTCTCCTCCAAGAAGTCCCTGACCCGCCTGGAAGCGCCGACGGTCACCAAAGCCACCAACGTGACGGCGGGCTGCAAGATCACCTGGAGCGCCGTCCCGGGCGCGGCAGAATACAAGCTCCTGTACCGCAAATCCGGCGCCTCCAGCTGGAAATCCGCCGGGACCACGGCGGGCACGGTCATGACCATCCCGGACGAGAGCCTGTCCTCCGGCCAGAAGTATGAGATCGCCGTGCGGACCATCTCTCCGAGCACCAGCGTGATCTCCCAGGCGAAGACGAAGACCTATACCGCAGCACCGGTCCTCACCACGGTCTACAACACCACAGGCGGGATCAACCTCAAGTGGGGAAAGGTCACAGGAGCCTCAAAATACGCCGTATATCGAAAAACGACGGGTGATTGGGAGAGAATAGGCACGATCTCCGGGACCCATTATATCGACGATGAGGTGGCCAGCGGCACCAAGTACCATTACCAGGTCAAGTGCGTCGGCAGCTCCGGTTCCATCATCAGCGGCTACGCGCCGCACAACAAGGTCCTGACCCGGCTCAGCGCACCGGTGCTGAAGTCCGTCTCGGAGACCTCCTCCGGCAACAAGATCACCTGGGGCAAGGTGACCGGCGCTACCAAATACCGGGTCATGTACCGCAAGGCCGGCGGCACCAGCTGGTCCACGGCCGGTGAGACCACCTCCACCAGCTACACCTTCCCGGCCTCCAAGATGGCCGCGGACACCTATTATTATCTGACGGTCAAAGCGATCAGCCCGAGCACCAGCGGCTACTACGGCGAGAACAAGTACATCAAGCTCGCCAAGGGCTTCAATCCGTCCTCCTGGGGCACGATGATCTACGTGAACATCGACATGCAGCGCCTCTTCTACATCGGAGGAGGGAAGATCCTGCTGGAGTCTGACATCGTCTCCGGCGGCCCTGGCGTCACGGAGACCCCGACGGGCACCTACTATATCAACCGGAAGACTGCGGATACCTATTTGAGCGGCCCGGGCTACAGCATGCACGTGGATTACTGGATGCCGTTCATCGGCAGCCTCTACGGCGTCCACGACGCCAGCTGGCGGGACAGCTTCGGCGGAGACATCTGGCAGTACGACGGTTCCCACGGCTGCGTGAACATGCCGGTCTCCAACATGAAGAAGCTCTGGAACCTGACCTCCGTCGGCGACAAGATCGTCATCGAATAGTCCCCCGAAAAAAGAACAGCCATCCCCGATGGGGAAGGCGGGCCTTCGGCCTGTTCGCGAGATATCAAAAGCGTTTTCCACGGATGCGGACGAGCGTCGAAAGCCCAGGATCCAATGTAAACCGAAAAATCAAGATCACATGCACAGTCATCCACAGGCTGTGCATTTTTCTTTGCAAAACTTCGGGGGAGTTCTCCGAGTTATCAACGTACTTTTGATAAGGTTTGTGATAAAAGAGATCGGCCGAAATCGTTGTTCGCAAACGAAAGTTGACGGTAAGACAAGCCCGGAGAGGGGCCTGTTCGAGAATCTATATCTATTCCTAAAATCATAATTTTGGGAATAGATATGACCAAAATCAGGCGGGGGAGCGGCCTTCTGCGTACGGATGGCCTTAAGGTCTCTCCGGCAGAATCCGGGCATGCGCATCTATTATAATTACATTCATGTTACAGCTTCACCATCTTTTCCCCAGACGCAAAGAAAATCCCCTGGACTCGGAGATTCCCTTTGCTGACTTGGATGATTGTATTGGTATGTGCTGCTTTCTCTTGGATGTCTGCCGGCGGTCTTCCGGCGTCTGGCTCCAGATCCTCAGCTCCGGTGCTCCCGGCGTCCCTGATGTCTTACTCCCGGGCACTCACGAGTCCAATTTCGCCTTTTCGTCCATTTCGGCGATTTTAGCGATTTTGGCCACGAATGTCGTTGGTACACCAGGTCCTCTTTGAAAATAAAATCGCTTAAAACGCAATTTTGGGGCTCGATTTTTCGGGGCATTTTCGGTGAAACCGCAGAACCGTTGGAATTCCAATGGTTACGGGTTTCGGCCCGGGATGCGGCGATGGACTCGAGGCGGTCTGCGGTGCCTCTATGGGATATGGATCGGCAGGATCACGATCTGAGGCTACTTTTAAACGTAGGACCTCACAGATCAGTTTTGGTCAAGCATGTGCAGAAGCCTGCCGTTGGATCAGTCTATCCTTTTATAAGATGTGTGCCTGGGAAACGGACACGCAACTATTCCTAAAATATTCCGCTGCCGGATCCCATTGGATCTAGTCCGTGGTCACCGGGACCTTCAGCTGCATGCCGTCCACCAGGTCCGCCGCCTTGACGTCGTTCAGTTCCTGGATCTCATAGACCAGCCGGCGGATGTCCGCAGACCCGTCGGAGCTGCGCTCCGCGATCGACCAGAGCGTGTCGCCGGACTGGACGGTCACGGTGCGATACTGGTCGTAGGTATCGCCGGACGCACTGTTCAGCCCCATCATCGTCGTGATGGTCATGAACAGGATCAGACACAGCAGCGCCGTGAATAAGATGAATCTCGGTTTGGAAACGATGCGGTACTTTCTGAACATGACTCTCACCTGCCTTTTCTAAAACGAATCTTTGTTCGTTTTCTATATCATAGCAGAACAGGCATTCAGAGTCAAGCGAAAAATAAACTTTTGTTCGTTTTTATGCGAAAAAAAAGAGCCCTTTGCAGGCTCATTTCGAGACGGTATTGTACAGCCGGTCCAGGTAGGCTTTGATCGCCTTCCTGCGGATCAGGCAGAAGACCAGCACCGCCGCAACGACGGCGATGACGACCCACAAAGCCTTGAAATTCTGCGATTCGTAGAGGGCGCCCACCAGGATGGAGGCGGACATCGCCGGGGTCCTCCCTACCAGGGAGATCGGGAAGAACGCGCGGAATTTCATCTCCGAGGTCCCCGCCGCGTAGCTCATGATGTCCTTCGGCAGCCCCGGGATCAGGTAGATCAGGAAAACGAGAACGTACGCTCGTTTGCTGTTCATGATGCGGACGTAGCGCTCGAGCTGCTCCTTCTTGAAGAAGGTGTGGAGCGCGTCCCGGCCCAGGAGACGGGCCAGGAAATAGGACACGGTGGCCCCGATCGAAGCGCCGATCAGCGAGAGCAGCAGGCTCGGCAGGAAGCCGAACAGGTACCCTGCCGCGATCTGGAACGGCTGGCCCGGGATCACGCTGACGATGATCTGCAGGATCTGGATGGCGACGTAGACCACCGCCCCTTCCAGCCCGGAGCCGTACTGCTTCAGGATCAGGAGCGCCTCGTCGATGGTCTCCAGGCTTCGGATCTCGTCCAGATGGAACAGCAGCAGATAGGCCGGGATGCCGATCAGGATGCCCGCGAGGACCATGAGTTTTAGAACGGAGAGTGCTTTCTTGCCCATCTTATGCCTTCAGGAGTCCCTTCTTCAGCAGCGCGTCGACGGACCTGAGGACGCCGAACTTGGAGTGTTCGTAGGTCAGGCCGCCCTGGAAATACACGTTATAAGGCGGACGGATCGGCGCGTCGGCGGAGAGCTCGATGGAGGAACCCTGCACGAAGGCCCCGGCCGCCATGACGACTTCGCTCTCGTAGCCCGGCATCGCCCAAGGGATCGGCGAAACGAAGCTGTCCACCGGCGCGGCCTGCTGCACGCCCTCGCAGAACGTGACCACGGCCTCCGGAGATCCCAGCTGCACCGCCTGGATGATGTCGCTGCGCTCGTCTGTGGAAGACGGGACGCACGGATATCCGAGCTC
This sequence comes from uncultured Eubacteriales bacterium, assembly GCA_902803185.1. GTDB lineage: Bacteria > Bacillota > Clostridia > Peptostreptococcales > Anaerovoracaceae > Eubacterium_B. Next base: position 4,070 of record CADCOV010000157.1, on the reverse strand, counting down.
TTCGTAGACCTTCGCGCAGAGCATGGCGCCCTTCACGGCGCCGTTCACGACCCGCGGGGCCTGGAAGATGCCCTGGAGCATGGCCCTGGTCTGCCCGAAGGTCAGGCCGCACTCGCCGCCGATGCCCGGACAGGTCAGCCGGTACGTGATGCGGTCGATCAGATCCGCCCGGCCGGCCACGTAGCCGCCGGAGAGCGCCAGGCCGCCGCCCGGATTCTTGATGAGAGAACCGGCCATGACGTCCGCGCCCACGTGGGTCGGATCGCACTCCGCGACGAATTCGCCGTAGGAATTGTCCACCATGACGACGATCTTCGGGTCGATCTCATGGATGAACTTGGCACATTCCGCAAGTTGGTTTACGGTAAAAGATTTACGCCATCCATATCCGGTGGAGCGCTGCATGCAGACCATGGCGGTCTTCTCACCGATGGCATTCCGCAGGGCTTCGTAGTCGATCAGGCCCTCCGCCGTGAGCTCCACCTGCTTATAGGTGACGCCGAATTCCTTGAGGGAGCCCATCCCTTCGCCCCGGACGCCGATGACCTCCTCGAGGGTGTCGTACGGGCCGCCGGTGGCGTAGACCAGCTCGTCCCCCGGCCGGAGGATCCCCTGCAGGGTAATCGCCAGGGCGTGGGTGCCGTTGACGATCTGGGTGCGGACCAAAGCCTTTTCCGTGCCGAAGATGTCGGCGTAGACCTTCTCCACCGCCTCCCGGCCGGCGTCGTCGTAGCCGTATCCCGTGTTCCACCCGAAGTGGACGTCGGAGATGCGGTTCTTCTTGAAGGCCTTGAGCACCCGGAGCTGGTTGTACTCCGCGATGGCGTCCAGAGCCTCAAATTGCGGTTTTAAGGCGGTTTCCGCCCTGTTCACGAGTTCCTGTGCCTTCGGGTCGATGCCGAAGGCAGAGCTGAGATAATCCTTGATGGTGTTCCCGTTCATTTTTCCAATCTTTCCTTTTCCCATTCCATGTCTTTGACCAGGTCCCGCTTCACGTTCTGCTTGTGCCGGGCGTAGAGCTGGGTGGTGGTCACCTGTTCGTGGTCCAGCAAAGCGGCCACGTCGTAGATCGAGTTCCCCCGGCCGATGAGGCTGGTGGCCGCCGTGGCCCTGAGCTTATGCGGGCTGTAGCCCGCGTCCCGGCTGGTGTGGAGCGCGATCGAGGTGTATTTCTTCACGAGCTGCCGAAGCTGCCGCTCCGTCATCCTCGTCCCCTGCAGGGAGAGGAACAAAGCGTCCTTGTTCTCCTCGGAGAGATTCTCCGGCTTTTCCCGTTCGTTGTCGATGTAATCGTGGAGCACCGCGGTCACGGAGTCGTTGAGAGGCATGACGCTCTCCTTCCCCCGCTTCCGGTAGATCTTGAACTCCCCCCGGTGGAAGTTGATGGTGCTGACGTTGAGCTGCCAGAGCTCGGAGAGACGAAGGCCGTAGGTCAGGAAGAGGATCAAAATGGCCTTGTCCCGCTTCTTCGTCTTCTCCCAGAAGACCAGCTCCCGCTTGGTGAGGCCGGCGCCGGTGGACACCGCGTCCAGCATGACCATGACCTCGTCGTCCTGGAGGGCTTTGATCTCCCGCTCCCCCGCCTTCGGCACCCGGATCGGGTCGAAGCCGTCGGTGATGTTCTTCTCCAGGAGCTCGTCCCGGTAGAGCTGCTTGAACATGACGGAGAGTGAGGACTTCTTGCGGGCCAGGGATTTGTTCCCGTTCTCGTAGATGGTGACGGTGCCCTCGTCCTCCACGGTGTAGTGGCGGCAGTAGTCCAGGAACAGGTTGATGTCCTGGGCCTTGATCTTGCGGAAATCGTCGAGTTTGATGTCCTTCGGGACCTCCGCCCCGGTGAGGTCCGTCTCCTGGGTCAGATAGTGGCAGAAAAAGCTGATGTCCCGGAGGTACGCCAGCCGGGTCATCGGCAGCACGTTGCCCTTGAGATAGATGAAGAAGGAGCGCAGGAAACGCGGGAGCGCCTTCTCCAGCGCCTCGCATTCGCTGTAGATCTCCGCCTCGTGCTCGACTATGTTGTCGGGTTTGTCGCTTTTGTTGTGGACGATAACGCGCTTTTCAGCCATGTCTCGATCTCCTCGAGCGCCGCCTCGCCGTTCGGATAAGCGGAGAGGTCGAAGCGCTGCATGTTCTGATACCGCTTGAGCCAGGTGCCCTGGCGCTTCGCGTAGTGCCTCGTGTTCTTCTTGATGAGATCCGCGGCCTCCTCCAGGGAGCATTCCCCTCTGAGATACGGGAACAGCTCCTTGTAGCCGATGCCTTTCATGGAGATGTCGTCTTCGGTCAGGCCCATCTCCGAGAGCCTGCGGACCTCCTCCACCAGGCCCTGCTCCAGCAGCAGGTCCACCCGGCGGTCGATCCTGTCGTAGAGCTCCTCCCGGTCCCGGAACAGGCCGACGATCAGAGGGTCGTACCGGTCGCTGTAGGTGAGCTCCGTGGCGAAATCCCGGATCTTTTCCCCGGCCCGGGCGGATTCGATGGCGCGGACCACCCGTTTGATGTTGTGGGGATGGATGCGGGCGGCGGCGGCCGGGTCCTCCTCCGTCAGGATCCGGTGCAGGGCCTCAGGGCCCTGGTTCTCCGCGATGGCGTAGAGCTCCTCCCGGATCTTCGGGTCCCGCTCCGGCTCCGCAGCGAAGTCCAGGTCGAAGAGCAGCGCGTCCAGGTAAAGGCCCGTCCCGCCGGTGATGATGGGAAGCTTCCCCCGGCCTGCGATATCCTCGATCGCATCCTCGGCCAACAGCTTATACCGGGCGGCGCTGAAGGGCTCCCTTGGGTCCGCCACGTCGATCAGGTGGTGCGGGACCCGTTTTTGCTCCTCCGGCGTTGCCTTGGCGCTGCCGATGTCCATGTACCGGTACAGCTGCATGGAGTCGCAGGAGACGATCTCCCCGCCCAGATCCTCGGCGATGCGGATCGCGTATTCGGTTTTCCCTACGGCCGTCGGGCCGAGGACGGCGACGATGCGCTGTTTCATGGAAACTCCTCAGACGATTCGTTTGAACATACGTTCGATTTCCCTCACGGTGAACCGGATGAAGACCGGGCGCCCGTGCGGACAGGAGAACGGATTGCGGCACTGCTTCAGATCCTTGAGCAAAGCCTCCGCCTCCTCAGGCTTGATATAGTCGTGGGCCTTGATGGCGCTCTTGCAGGACTTGGTGATCAGCTTGTCGATGACGACCCGGTTGTTCAGCCGGATCCCCTCCATGAAGCTGTCCACGAAGGTGTGGACGAACCCTTCGGCCTCCTCCAGGGTCACGAACTGCGGGATCTCCCGGAAGATATAGGTGTTCTCGCCGAAGTTCTCCACGGCGTAGCCCATGTCCCGCAGGATCCCGGTCCATTCGGCGTCGTCTGCGGCCATCTCCCGCGGCACGTCGCAGGTGAACGGGATCAGAAGGAGCTGGGACAGCTTCTCGCTGCTGAGATAGGCGCCGACGAAGCGTTCGTAGTTCACCCGTTCGTGGGCCGCGTGCTGGTCGATCAGATAGAAGCTGCTGTCGTCCGTGGCGGTGATATAGGTGCCGAAGAGGATCTCCCCCAGCCTGAGGGACTCCAGGTCGAACGGCGGATTGGCAGGCGCGCTGAGATCAAAGCCCCCCTGCGCCCGTTCCTTCGTCGGTGCGGCCTGCGGCGCCTTCACCCCCACGACCTCCGGGACCTCCGGAAAATCATCCTCTTCCGGTGCAGCAGCGGTGCGCTTCGCCTCATACCGGAAGGCCGGCTCCGCCACCCGGTCCGCCGCGGGCTCTTCCGCCGCAGCCGGTTTCAGAGACTCCTTCACCGCTTCTTCGTTCCTAAGTGTAGACAGGAATGTTTTTACGTCAACTTGCGTGCCCTGTTCGCTGCGGTGCGGCTTCTTCTGTTCGGTCTGGACCGGGAAGGTGTCCTCCACCTTGCCCACCGCCTGCCTGCCCGCCAGACCCGCCACGATGGCGTCCCTGACCAGGGTCATGACGGCGATCTCGTCGTCGAAGCGTACTTCCTTCTTGTTCGGGTGGATGTTGACGTCCAGGGAAGCCGGCGACGCCTCCAGGAACAGGAAGACGATCGGGTGGCGTCCCTCG
>CADCOV010000156.1 GCA_902803185.1 uncultured Eubacteriales bacterium | reverse complement strand
GTGTTGGAGAACGGCATCTCCAAGCCGACGCTGGCAGAATATGTCAAGAACCGGAATATGGAGAGAGTCTCGAGGGGGGTATATCTCGCAGCAGATGCCTGGCCGGATGATCTGTATCAACTCTCTCTCTCCAATAGCAGTATCGTGTTTTCACACGAAACGGCGCTGTTTCTGCATGGTCTCATGGAACGCGAACCGAAGTGCACGAGCGTTACGGTGAGGGCGGGATATAATGCTACCCACCTCCGAAGGCAGGGTATCCATGTCTATCAGGTGAAACCGGAATTAGAGGATCTGGGCGTTGTAGAGGTCAGAACGAGTTTTGGCAATACTGTTCGCGCCTATGATATGGAGAGGACGATCTGCGATATCGTTCGCCACAAGAAGGGGATGGATGTACAGATCTTCCGGTATGCGATGCAGGATTATATGGATCAGCCGTACAAAAACCTGAACCGACTTATGGAGTATGCTAAGAGGCTGCGGATCGAGATGGCTGTTCGGACATATACGGAGGTCCTATTATGATCAAAACCGCCATGCAGCTGAAGGCGAAGCAGAAGACGAAAGACCAAAGAAAAACGCCGAAAAGGCGTTTTTCGGCGTTTCAGGGGTATTCAGATGGGAAGACGTCCTCAGTTCTTCAAACTCTGCAGCGGGGCAGGGATCCGGCCGCCGCGGCCGATCATGACGGCCGGGGACTCTTTGCGCAGCGGCATGACGGGGCCGTAGCCCAGGAGGCCGCCGAAGTTCAGCTCTTCGCCTTCTTTGAGGCCGATGGCCGGGATCACGCGGACCGCGGTGGTCTTGGAGTTCACCATGCCGATGGCGGCTTCGTCCGCGATGATGGCGCTGATGACTTCCGGGGTGGTGTCGCCCGGGATGACGATCATGTCCAGGCCGACGGAGCAGACCGCCGTCATGGCTTCGAGCTTCTCGATCGAGAGGACGCCGGCTCTGGCGGCGTCGATCATCCCAGCGTCTTCGGAGACCGGGATGAAGGCGCCGGAGAGGCCGCCCACGCTGGAGCTGGCCATGACGCCGCCCTTTTTGACTGCGTCGTTCAGCATGGCGAGGGCTGCGGTGGTGCCGTGGGCACCGCACATGTCGAGGCCGATCTCCTCCAGGATGTGGGCGACGGAGTCGCCGATGGCAGGGGTAGGGGCCAGGGAGAGGTCCACGATGCCGAAGCGGGCGCCGAGGGTCTCAGCGGCTTCCGTGCCCACCAGCTGGCCGACACGGGTGATCTTGAAGGCGGTTTTTTTGATGGTCTCCGCCACCTCGTCGAGAGGGGCGTCCTTCGGCATTTTGGAAAGGACGGCGCGGACCACGCCCGGGCCGGAGACGCCGACGCTGACGACGGTGTCCGCCTCGGTGATGCCGTGGAAGGCGCCCGCCATGAACGGGTTGTCCTCGACGGCGTTGCAGAACACCACCAGCTTGGCGGCGCCGATGCACTGGCGGTCCCTGGTGAGCTCAGCCGCGGCTTTGACCTGGCGGCCCATCAGGCGGACGGCGTCCATGTTGATGCCGGCTTTGGTGGAACCCACGTTGACGGAGGAGCAGACCAGGTCGGTGGCGGCGAGGGCCTCCGGGATCGCGCGGATCAAAGCTTCGTCCCCGGGCGCAAAGCCCTTCTGGACCAGGGCGGAGAATCCGCCGATGAAGTTGACGCCGCAGGCTTTGGCGGCCCGGTCCAGGGTCAGCGCGTACTGCACCGGGTCCCCGCCGGAGACGCCGGCCAGGAGGGAGATCGGGGTGACCGAGATCCTTTTGTTCACGATCGGGATGCCGTATTTCTTCTCGAGGGCGACGCCGGTCTCCACCAGGTGCTCGGCCCGGCGGCAGATCTTGTCATACACCTTGTCGCAGGAGCGGGAGAGGCCGGAGTCGGCGCAGTCCATGAGGGAGATCCCCATGGTGATGGTGCGCACGTCCAGGTTCTCCTCCTGGATCATGGTGATGGTTTCCATGATGTCTTTCGTGTTCAGCATGAGAGGGCCTCCTGATCAGATGCGGTGCATCGCGTCAAAAATGTTCTCGTGCATGACGTGGACATTCATCTCCGGCACGGCTTCGACGACCTTCGCCTGGAGTTCGTCCACCTGCAGGGTGGCCTCAGAGATGTCGATGATCATGATCATGCAGAAAAACTCGCTGAGGACGGACTGGGTGACTTCCACCACGTTGGCATTGGCGGAAGCGCAGGCGGTGGCGACGCGGGCGAGGATGCCCACGGCGTCTTTGCCGATGACGGTGACGACGGCTCTCTCTTTCTTGTTCATAGTCTTTACTCCTTGATGTCGATGCGGAAGCTGCCGGCCGGCAGCGACTTGTCTATGCGGTAGGCGATGTCCAGCGCGGGGAAGCGCTCCCCGAAGTACCGCCGGTTCTCTCCGCCGTTTCCGATGAGGTTGGAAAACCAGGACGGGGCGGAGAAGAGGTCGACTTTCGTCCGGGCGTCCGGCGCGGCGGCCTCTGCGGTCTGCCTCGCGGCCTCCTCCAGCAGGGCGCCTGCGTCTTCTCTCGCGATGCGGCCCTCCACCAGCTGGCGGAAGGCGGGGTGCCAGGTCCCCGGGTTCAAAGCGCTGATCTCGCTGTCCCCGATGCGGTCCGTGCTCTTGAGGCCGACCCGCATGATGGTGATGCCGGCCTCCCGGAGGATCCGGTACATGGCGGCGGTGGTGGCGACGGCCTCCTCCCGGGTGAGCGGGGCGTAGGCGCCGGCCAGGTACTGCTCGTACAGCGGGGTGTCCGGCAGGATCAAAGTCGGGTAGAGCCGTGCCACATTTGGCTTAAGTGTAACGGTTTCCCGGGCGGAACGCAAGCACTTTTCTCTGCTGTCGCATGGAAGTCCGATCATCAGCTGGATGCCCAGGGCGAAGCCCCGCTCCCGGATCAGGCGGCAGGAGCGCCTTGCGGTCTCCGCGTCGTGGCCCCGGTCCGAGGCCGCGAGGACCTCGTCGTCAAAGCTTTGGACCCCCAGCTCGATGGTTTTGACGCCGAAGGAGGCGAGGTGGTCCAGGATCCGCTCGTCGATGTAGTCCGGGCGGGTGGAGAGGTGGATCGCGCCGGCGCGCCCCCGGTCCACGTATTCTTTGGCGATGGAGAGGTAGCGGCGCTGGGCCTCCATCGGGATCCCGGTGAAACTGCCGCCATAAAAAGAGATCTCGACCTCCGAAGGATCGAGACCGCCCAAAGTCGACAGCCAGGTGTCTATGGTCGCCCGCACATCCGCCTCCGAAGGCGCGCGAAGCCGCGCCGTGATCCGGCGCTGGTCGCAGAAGACGCACTTCTCGGGGCACCCAAGGTGGGGGATGAAGATCGGGATGATGGCGTGCTTTTTCATATCAAAGGATGGAGCCGATGTCGGTCAGCTGGTATTCCGGGAACCACTTGCAGGTCAGGCCGTGGGCCTCGACGAAGTCCAGGATGGCCGTGAAGTCCGGGTGCCTGAGCAGGTTGCCGTTGAAGATGAGCTCTCTGCCCACCCGGCCGCTGGCGCCGCCCAGAAAGCCGGAGTTGTAGCCCTCCAGGCGCACGTGGCCCGGCTGGACCAGGAGGACCTCCAGATCCTCGTACGGCTCGCAGGCCTTGGCGATGCCCTCGTCGGAGGTGATGATCGCGTTCTCCGTCACGATGACGGTGCTGCACTTGGCGTAGCCCTGCTTGACGTCGATCAAAACCAGCCCCATCTCCTTCGCCGCTGCGAGGAGGGAAGGCTCGGTGTAGGCCAGGTTGTGGATGAAGTACTTGCCGGTGCAGGCGGCGTTGAAGGCGCAGTCCTTAGGATAGCCCGGGCTCAGCTCGAGGCCGGTGGCGGACCAGACCGGGGCGTCATCCCTGAGGCCCAGCTTGCAGAGGAACATGTCCGGATGGTTGGAGAGGGCCTTCTCCACGATGCCCTCGGTGGCGACGAGCTGGACGTCTCTGCCCATGATCTGCAGATGTTCTCTGAGTCTGCGGTTCGCATCCTTGGCGATATATGTTTTCGGTGTGTTTCGTTTCGATTTCGTATCCATGGGCCTATTATACTACAAATTCCTTGAAAAACCATCTCCCGGCAGTATATAATTATTTGGATTGCTTAGCACTTTTTGGAACGCCCGGCAAGGCCGGGAGGAGAGAGAATATGACAGATCGCGAGAGAGTAGCGGCACTTTTGTTCCCGCATATAGATAAGACCCCGGAGGACTACGAGGCTTTGTACCCGCCTCGCCGGCTGCCGGAGGGCGCCAAGGTCACGAGGCTGGGACCGTCGCCGACGGGCTTCATCCACCTGGGGAACCTGTATGGGGCTTTTGTTGACGAGCGCCTGGCCCACCAGTCCGGCGGCGTCTTCTTCCTCAGGATCGAGGACACCGACGACAAGCGCTACGTGGAGGGCGCGGTGAAGATCATCATCGACTCCCTGCGTTTCTTTGATATCCGCTTTGACGAGGGTGCCGGCTTGGACGGCGACACCGGCGCCTACGGCAACTACACCCAGAGCCAGAGAGGCGAGATCTACCAGTGCTTCGCCAAGAAGCTGGTGGCGGAGGGCAAGGCCTATCCGTGCTTCCTGACGGAGGAGGAGATCGCCGAGATCCGGGCCAGCCAGGAGGCGGCCAAGGAGAACCCGGGCATCTACGGCGCGTATGCGAAGTGCCGTGACCTGTCCTACGACGAGGTGGCGGCGAGGGTCGCGGCGGGCCAGCCGTACGTCATCCGCCTGAAGTCCGACGGCAACCCGGACCAGTCGGATCCGAAGTTACGCCGCATCCACGTGGAGGACGCGATCCGCGGCACCCTGGAGATGCCGGAGAACTTCCAGGACGTGGTCATCCTGAAGACCACGGGCATCCCGACCTACCACTTCGCCCACGTGGTGGACGACCACCTGATGCGCACCACCCACGTGGTGAGAGGCGCCGAGTGGCTGCCGTCCCTGCCGATCCACATCGAGCTCTTCGAGAAGCTGGGCTGGGAGCCGATGGTCTACTGCCACACCGCGCAGCTCATGAAGCTGGACGAGGAGGGCAATAAGCGCAAGCTCTCCAAGCGCAAGGACCCGGAGCTCTCCCTGGACTACTACAGGAACGAGGGCTACCACCCGGCGGCGGTCAGAGAGTACCTGCTCACGATCCTGAACTCCAACTTCGAGGAGTGGCGGGCGGAGCATCCGGACGCGCCGATCGACGACTTCCCGTTCACCACGGAGAAGATGAGCAACTCCGGCGCGCTCTTCGACCTGAACAAACTGAACGACATCAGCAAAGACGTCCTGCTTCGGATCCCTGCGGCGGAGCTCTACGATTTCCTGAAGGGCTGGGCGGAGGAGTTCCGTCCTGAGCTCCTGCCGATCTTCGCCGACCGGGCCTACCTGGAGCAGATCCTGGATCTGGGCCGGGCGGACGCCAAGCCGCGCAAAGACCTGATCTACGCGAAGCAGATCGTGGACTTCATCAGCTACTTCTTCGACGACCTCTACAAGAGGGAGGACGACTTCCCTGCAGAGGTGCCGGCGGAGGACCTGCCGCTCATCCTGGAGAAGTACCTGGCGGGCTACGACCACGCGGACGACCAGACCGAATGGTTCGGAAAGATCCGCGAGATCGCGGTGGAGCTGGGCTACGCCGCCAAGCCGAAGGACTTCAAAAAGCATCCTGAGGAATACAAGGGCCACGTGGGCCACGTCAGCACCGTGATCCGCATCGCTTTGATGGGCCGGGCCCAGTCCCCGGACGTCTGGACGATTCAGCACATCATGGGCGAGGAGATGACGAGACGCCGGATCGGCGAGGCGCTGAAGGGGCTGTAGTGTGTGAGCTGTGTTGATGGGGAGGTGTCCTGCAGCATGGTAAATATTGGAAACTCCTGGGACGAAGTGCTCCGGGAGGAATTCGAAAAAGACTATTATCTGAAGCTGCGGCAGTTCCTGATTGCCGAGTACCGTTCGGGCACCGTCTATCCGGACATGCACGACATCTTCAACGCCCTGAAGGCAGTGCCCTATGAGGGCGTCCGCGCGGTGATCCTGGGGCAGGACCCGTACCACGAGCCGGGCCAGGCCCACGGCATGGCCTTCTCCGTGCAGCCGGGCGTCCCGCAGCCGCCGTCGCTGGTGAACATCTTCAAAGAACTCCGCGACGACCTGGGCATCGACCCGCCGCCAAAGAACTACGGCTACCTGATGGACTGGGCCCGGCAGGGCGTGCTCCTGCTGAACACCTGCCTGACGGTCCGCGCCCACCGGGCGAACTCCCACAAAGGCAAGGGCTGGGAGATCTTCACCGATTCCGTGATCCGCCGCCTGGCGGAGCGCGAAACGCCACTGGTCTTCATCCTCTGGGGCGGCAACGCCCGGAGCAAAAAGAGCCTGATCCTCGAGGCCGGCGGCGGGCGCTTTGCTGCAACTGGCGCCGGGGAACCAGGCGGTGGACTCCACGATGCGGCTGGCGCCGGAGAACCAGGCGGCTGTCGCCACCTGATCCTGGAGGGCGCCCATCCAAGCCCGCTGTCCGCCTACAACGGCTTCTTCGGCGGGGCCTACTTCTCCCGGGCGAACGAGTTCCTCGCGGCCAACGGGGAGGGCGAGATCGATTGGGAGATCAAAGTAAAGGAATAGAGTTAGGCCGGCTGCCGGATGGCAGCCGGTTTTGTTTTGCGGGGGGCGGCTGAGGTGAAAAAATGATCGCCAAGTAGTGCCGTCCCGACGGGACGAGGGGAGATGGAGAAGTTTTTTTCACGTTGGAGAACGCTGGTGGTGCCTGAGGTGAAAAAATGATCGGCAAGTAGTGCCGTCCCGACGGGACGAGGGGAGATGGAGCAGTTTTTTTCACGATGGTGATTATCAATGTGCTGACAAATCTTCAGAGCACCCCTCGTCCCCGGGGGACGGTGCTATCTTTTGGTAAACGTTAGCCATTGGGAGGCGCAGGAGATCCCTGGGGGCTAATAAAAAGTGAAAAGCACCCCTTGTCCCCGGGGGACGGGGGCACCCCGCAGCTTTTTTCGACTGCACCGCCACACACACGCCAGGCGCCACCCCCCAGCACCCCCCGCACCCCCGGAAACATTGCAATTCTCCCGCCTGACGGTGTTGCAGTGTGCAATTCAGCATGATATAATACTTAGGTTAATTCATGAAACAGGAAGGGTTTTCTTATGTCCGAAAGACAAAAAATTATCAATATTGCGGTTATTGCCCACGTTGATGCGGGCAAGTCCACGCTGGTGGACGCGTTCCTCAAGCAGAGCGGCATTTTCCGTGATAATGAGTCCATGGTGGATTGCGTCATGGACAGTGATGACATCGAAAGAGAGAGGGGCATCACCATTTATTCCAAGAACTGCTCGGTCATGCACAACGATGTGAAGATCAACATCGTGGACACGCCGGGACATGCGGATTTTTCGTCCGAGGTGGAGCGCATCATGAAGACGGTGGACACCGTCATTTTGCTGGTGGACTCCAGTGAGGGACCGATGCCGCAGACTCGTTTTGTTCTGACCAAGTCGCTGGAGCAGGGGCTGGATCCGATTTTGTTCATCAACAAGATCGACAAGAAGGACGCCCGGATCGACGAGGTGGTGGACGAGGTCTACGAGCTGTTCATGGACCTGGAGGCCAGCGACAGCCAGCTGGATTTCCCGATCCTCTACGGCATCGCCAGGCAGGGCATCGCGGTCACCGATCCGTCCGAGACGGCGGGGCTGGAGTTCGTGACCGGCGATTCCAAGATGAAGCATACGCCGGAGGGCTATGGCGGTTTTGATATCACGCCGCTGTTCGAGGAGATCATCAACCACTGCGAGCCGTATCCGGACCGCAGGGAGGAGCCGCTGCAGATGCAGATCTCCACGCTGGCCTACGACGACTATATCGGCAGGCTCGGCATCGGCCGGGTCACCAGGGGCGTGATCAAAGAAGGCTCCGTCGTGGCGGTGTGCCGGGACGGGGGAGAGGTGGTCGAGCGCAAGATCAACCAGGTCTTTGTGTACCGGGGACTCAAGAGGGTCGCGGTGCCGGAGGCCCAGTGCGGCGACATCGTCGTGGTGAGCGGCATCTCCGACATCTCCATCGGCGAGACCATCTGCGACAGGAACGTGCCGGAGGCCATGGACATGATCCACATCGAGGAGCCGACGCTGTCCATGAACTTCATGGTGAACAGCAGCCCGTTCGCCGGCAAGGTGGGTAAGTACGTCACCTCCCGCCACATCCGCGACAGGCTGATGAAGGAGCTGGAGGTCAACGTGGGCCTCACCGTCGAGGAGACGGACAGCACCGACTGCTTCAAGGTCAGCGGCAGGGGCGAGCTGCACCTGTCCATCCTGATCGAGAACATGCGCCGCGAGGGCTACGAGCTGGCGGTCTCCAAGCCGGAGGTCATCTACCACAGGGACGAGAACGGCCGCAAGCTGGAGCCGGTGGAGGAGGTCGTGATCAACGTGCCGGATGAGTACGCCGGCAGCGTGATCTCCAAGCTGAACCTCAGGAAGGGCCTCATGACCCAGATGAGCGGGAACAACGGCTACACCAGGCTGGAGTACCATGCGCCGACCAGGGGCCTGCTGGGCTACCGGTCCGAGTTCATCAACGACACCAGAGGCGAGGGCTCCATGGAGCGGAGATTCTACGCCTTCGAGGAATACAAGGGCGACATCCCGGGCCGCAGCAACGGCGTGGCGATCGCCATCGAGGAGGGGACCTGCACCCCGTACGCTTTGTTCAACATCGGCGAGCGCGTCCAGATGTTCGTGGAGCCGGGCACCCGGGTCTACGAGGGCATGATCGTCGGCATGAACTCCCGGCCGATGGACATGGAGGTCAATCCGTGCAAGGCCAAGAGGGTGTCCAACATGCGTGCGGCGGGCAGCGACGAGAACATCAAGCTGTCCCCGGCCAGGCACTTCACCCTGGAGGAAGCGCTGGAATTCATCGCGGATGACGAGCTGGTGGAGATCACCCCGGACGACATCCGCCTTCGCAAGAAACTGCTCCACGAGCTGGAGCGCAGGAGAGCAGGCAGGTAGAGAGTAGAGATGCGGACCTTTGTGGAGAACGCCGAACTGGATAGGCTGTGGATGAAGATCGAGGACTTCCTGCCGAAGCTGCTGGGGGCCGCCGTGGTCCTGCTGCTGGGGCTCATCCTGATCAAGATCCTGATGGTCTTCATCCGGAGAGCGCTGGCGAAGACCAGGCTGGATCCGGCCGCCCACACCTTCATCGCGAACACCGTCAGGGTGACGCTGCTGGTGGTCTTGGGCGTGGCCGTACTGCAGCAGCTGGGCGTGGCGACGACCTCGGTGATCGCGATCCTGTCCGCGGCGGCGGCCGCGGTGGTCGTGGCCCTCAAGGACAGCCTGGGCAACGTGGCCGGCGGCTTCCTCATCCTGGTGAACAAACCCTTCAAGCGGGGGGACGAGATCTCCATCGTGACGGG
>CADCOV010000155.1 GCA_902803185.1 uncultured Eubacteriales bacterium | reverse complement strand
GATGTCGGAACCGCTCGGCGCGTAGTAGTAACCGGTCCACTCGCCGTCCTTCATCTCCTTCTCAGCGCCGGAGACGAGGGCGTCCACGTAGCCGCCGTTATAGACGGAGAACCAGACGTAGTAGTCGGAGTTCAGATCATCCTCGCTGCCGTCGGCGGCCTTGGAGTCGACCACGTTCAGGGTGAACGGGAAAGTCTGATCCGGATCCGCGTCTTCGCCGTCCACGACCTTGGTCAGGTTCAGGCGGGCACGTCTGTGGTTGACGGCGGTCAGGCTCGCGTTGCCGGTATCACCGACATAGTAGGTCTTGCCGTCAATGGTGTATTCTGTGGTTCCTTCCGGATTGTTGAAGGTCCCTTCCTTCAGGATCAGCATGGTCAGCGTGCCGTCCAGCAGCATCGGACGTACCGTCGGGACTTCCAGTTCCCAATAGTACCCGAGATCTGCAGGCTCGGTGAAAGTGAAGTCATGGCCTGTCTCCAGGACCTCGAACTTCTCGCCCTTGCTGTCCGTGGCATCTCCGCTGTCAGAGTGACGCAGGATACCGATGGAGATGAAGACGCTGTCGGTCCAGCTGTTATCATCGGAGAGCTCAACGGTGTACTTGGCACTGCCGTCTCTGGTCACTGTGAGGGTGATCGGCTCGGCACTCTGGACGTCCAGTTCGTTCTCCCATTCCTTGGAGACCGCCAGCTGTTCGATCGCGGTGGTCTGGACCGGATCCGGGTTAACATAGGTCTCGCTGCCGCTCTTACCGGTACGGGTATCCGTGTAGTTCAGCGTGGCCGTGGTGTTGGTCTTCAGATTGCCGTTGCGGTCGATGTATTTCTGGATGTTCGCGTCGAGGCTGTCATAGGAGCTCGGATCGTTCTTGATATCGGCAACGATATCGAGGGTCTCCTGGCTCGGCCAGCAGTCGAAGGTCACGGTGTAGGTGACGTCGTTCTCGAGGACGCCCTCGGAGGCCAGATCCCACTTGACGGCGCCATCCTCGAAGGTGGCATCCGGAGCGTCTGCCCACTCCTCGCCGAGGCCGCCGTTGGCGGTGGAGTCATACTTCTCCGCACCGTTCTCGGTGCCGCCCGCGCGGTAATACTTATAGGAAGACTCATCGACGGTCAGCAGGTGGCTGACTGTACCGGAGGTGGTGGTAACGCTGGAAGTCGTACCGTCCTCCAGGGAGACCGCGCCGATACCAGCCATCTCGATGGCCTCGAGGATCTCAGCAAAAGCTTCCTGGAGCTCAGCGCTGTCGGAGGCGGAATAGTTGTTCGCCGCCGGGGCGCCTGCCGCAGACGTCAGGTTGGTCATGTAGGTCTTGCCTGCATCACCGCCGTAGGCGAAGATGGTGTAGAACCGATCCGTACCCACAGCGTCCGCGAGATCCGCAGCGTCATCGATGGCCTGGGTGTAGGAGCGCTCCATGTTCGGTTCGGTCTCGCCGCCGGTGCCGTAAACGCCGTAGTCGCGGTTCCAGTTATTGTATCCGCCGTTGGTCTCATGGAAGGTCGGTGCGCCGTCGGAGAAGAAGATGACGTAGGTCGGATCGGTATCTCCGAAGTCGACATCCGCCGCCTCCTGCAGACCGGCTTCCCAGTTGGTGCCGCCGCTGGCGTTCAGATTGTTCACCGCGGTGACATAGGTGCTGTCGCTGGTCGTGTTCGCCACGTTGGTCTGCGCGTTGGTCGCGAAGGAGACCAGTGCCATCTCGACGGTGTCATCCGGGTTGCCGTCTTTCCCGTTGTAGCCGAGCAGCGTCTCCGCGAGGCCGATCACCGCTGCCTGGGTGGCCTGCATCCTCGTGGCGGTGTTGTCGTAAAAGTAACGCTGTCCGGTGTACTGCTCCCCGTTATACCAATAGGTATAGGTGGTCCACTGGCCCCATCCGCTGCTGCGGCGTTCCAGCGCTACGTACTCGCCGTCGATCAGGCCGTACATGTTCGCGCCGTTGTTGTTCGACGCCACATAGGCGCCGGTGCCGGACTGGGTGTCCATGGATCCGGAACGGTCCACGATCACGATGACGTTGACCTTCTGGATCTGCTTCTCGGAGTCGCCCGTGACGTTCAACGCCAAAGTGTAGGTGCCGTCCGGGTTCGTGGTCAGTACCTTTTCATGGTCAGGCACGTCCCCCGCTGCCGCATAGGCCTTGCTGGCGCCCAATCCCCACTGGGAGAAACTAATGTTCCCCAGGATCAGGGTCAGCATGAGCAAAGTGATCAGTATTCTGCGGACCACTTTCTCGGTTCTGCTTACTCTCTCCATTACGATTCCTCCTGCATAATAATGTGCCAATTTACCCCTGATGCTGTTTTCCCACATCAAAAGGGCGTCAACATATAGTTTGACAACCTTAGTATGGCACATTTTGGCAACCATTGCAATACAATTGCGCCATTTTCCCCTTACATATTTTAACAAAATCCCCAAAGCTTATAGCTATCATCCAATGGGGCCGAAAAGGCGCCCAATCGGCGGATCTCCCCTTTCTCCCCTAAATGACGGCTTGGGCGACGATAACAGGTGCACCGTCCCCCGAATATGGAAGGCCCCGGCGCGATCTGCGCCGGGGTCCAATACTCTACCTATATATATTATGTTTTTTTAGTCGTACAGTTTCTGGGTATTGAAGAGTTTCGCGTATCCGCCGTTCAGGGCCATGAGCTCCTCGTGGGTGCCCTCTTCTTTGATCTCGCCGCCGTCCACCAGGATGATGCGGTCCGCGTTCTGGACCGTGGCGAGCCGGTGGGCGATGACCAGGCTGGTCCTTCCCACGGACAGCTCGTCGAAGCCCTTCTGGATCGCCCGCTCGGTGATGGTGTCCAAAGCTGAAGTCGCCTCGTCCAGGATCAGGATCTTCGGGTTCTTCAGGAAGATCCGGGCGATGGAGATCCGCTGCTTCTGGCCGCCGGAGAGCCTTGTCCCCCGCTCTCCCACGTAGGTCTCGAAGCCGTCCGGCATCTCCATGATATCCTCGTAGATCTCCGCCCGCTTCGCGGCTTCCACGACCTCCTCGAAGGTCGCGTCCGGCCGGCCGTAGCGGATGTTCTCCAGCACCGTATCGGCGAAGATGAACACGTCCTGCTGGACGATGCCGATGTTGGACCTGAGTGAATGCTTGGTCACGTCCCGGATGTCCTTGCCGTCCACGGTGATGGAGCCCCCTGTCACGTCATAGAAACGAGGGATCAGCTGGCAGAGCGTGGTCTTGCCGCCGCCGGAATGGCCCACCACCGCCACCGTCTCGCCCGGCGCGACGTGGAGATCCATGTGTTTGATGACGTCGGTGCGGTCGTCGTAGGTAAAAGTAATATCGTTAACATCGATGCGACCCTCGGTGACAACGAGCTCCTCCGCGTTGGATTTCTCTTTGATCGCCGGTTCGACAGCCATGATCTCCATGAACCGTCTCAGGCCCGCCGTGCCGCTGGCGAAGATCTCGGCGAAATTGCTCATCCGGCGGACCGGATTGATGAAGGTGCTGACGTAGAGGGTGAAGGTGATGAGGTCGATGTAGTTCATCCGGCCGTCCATGATGAGCTTGCCGCCCACCGCGATGACCACCGCCGGCATCAGCGCCAGGAAGAACTCCTGGGAGGCGTTGAACATGCCCATGGCCTTGTAGTATCCCTTCTTCGCCCCCTTGAACAGCTCGTTGGCGTGCTCGAACCGGGCGCTCTCCACCTCCTCGTTGGCGAAGGCCTTGGCGGTCTTGACGCCGGAGATGCAGGACTCGATGTCGGAGTTGATGATGGCCATGTTCTTCTTGACGTTGACCGAGGCCTCGGACATGCGGCGCCGCAGCACCATGACGATGATGAGGAACACCGGCACCAGGCAGGTCACCACGAGGGCCAGCCGCCACTCCACCCGGAACATGACGATGAGGGCGCCGACGATGGTGAGGACCGCCACCACCAGGTCCTCCGGGCCGTGATGGGACAGCTCCGTGATCTCGAACAGATCGCCGGTCAGCCGGTTCATCAGCGTACCGGTCCGGTTCTTGTCATAGAACTCAAAATCCAGTTCCTGCAGATGGTGGAACAGCGCGGACCGGATGTCCGCCTCCACCCTGACGCCAAAGGTGTGGCCCCAGTAGGTCATGATGAAATAGGCGCCGGACCGCAGCACGTAGAAGCAGGCCACGATGGCCATCAAAGTGAAGAACAGCCGGTACCGGCTCTCCGGCAGCAGCTCGTACATCGCGTACCGGCTGACCAGCGGAAAGGCCAGGTCGATGGCCGCGATCGTGATGGCGCAGCACATGTCCAGCAGGAAGATCTTCTTATGCGGTTTGAAATAACTGAATAAAGTCTTGAACATGGTTTCCCCTTCACCTCTTTCCCGGATCCGCTGAGATCATACTTCCGTGAGAACCTGAGATCGTTCTTCCCCCGGATATCATACCAACGGACCGGAAGAAAATAGTGTCACTTCCGAAATCGTAAAAAAATATCAGTTTCGCACCTGCAAGGACCAGTCTACTCCCCTCTCTCCAGATTGTCAATTTGCTCCTTTTTATGCTATCTTTGATACAGAAGAACGAAGGGAGAACCCACATGAAAGACATCCAAGGCAAGAACATCCTCGTC
>CADCOV010000154.1 GCA_902803185.1 uncultured Eubacteriales bacterium | reverse complement strand
TCGCCGGTGACGTCGGTCGTTCTGAAGTAGAACTGCGGTCTGTAGCCGTTGAAGAACGGGGTGTGGCGGCCGCCTTCTTCCTTCTTCAGGACGTAGACCTGACCCTTGAACTTGGTGTGCGGGTGGATGGTGCCCGGCTTGGAGAGGACCTGACCTCTTTCGATCTCGGTTCTCTGGACGCCTCTCAGCAGCGCGCCGATGTTGTCGCCGGTCTCTGCCTGGTCGAGGGTCTTTCTGAACATCTCGACGCCGGTGACGACGACCTTTCTCTTCTCATCGGTAAGACCTACGATCTCGACTTCGTCGCCGACCTTCAGCATACCTCTCTCAACTCTGCCCGTAGCAACGGTGCCGCGGCCGGTGATGGAGAACACGTCCTCGACCGGCATCAGGAACGGCTTGTCGTTCGCTCTTTCCGGTTCCGGAATGTAGCTGTCGACCGCTTCCATCAGCTCGATGATCGCGTCGGCCCACTCGCTGGTCGGATCTTCCAGAGCCTTCAGCGCGGAACCTCTGATGATCGGGGTGTCATCGCCAGGGAACTCGTACTCATCGAGCAGCTCTCTGACTTCCATCTCGACCAGGTCAAGCAGCTCCTCGTCGTCGACCATGTCGCACTTGTTCAGGAAGACGATGATGTAAGGTACGCCTACCTGTCTGGAGAGAAGGATGTGCTCTCTGGTCTGCGGCATCGGGCCGTCGGTCGCAGCGACGACCAGGATCGCGCCGTCCATCTGCGCAGCGCCGGTGATCATGTTCTTGACATAGTCAGCGTGGCCCGGGCAGTCGACGTGTGCGTAGTGTCTGTTCGGGGTCTCATATTCGACGTGGGCGGTGGAGATGGTGATGCCTCTTTCTCTCTCTTCCGGAGCCTTGTCGATCTGATCGAATGCGACGAAGGTGCCGAGGCCATACCTCTGGTGCAGCACGGAAGTGATCGCAGCGGTCAGAGTGGTCTTGCCGTGGTCAACGTGGCCGATGGTGCCGATGTTGATATGCGGCTTAGTTCTTTCGTATTTCTGCTTTGCCATTGTCTTCTCTCCTTATGAATAAATAACAAAATATTTTTTGATTGGAGCTGTTGAGCAGATTCGAACTGCCGAACCTCCTCATTACCAATGAGGTGCTCTACCTACTGAGCTACAACAGCACGGGAATGCGAGTTATTTGATTCGCATCGCTCCTATAGTACTATTTTTTCGTCGCCTTGTCAATAATCGATGAGATTAATTCTTATTTTTTTCTTGATCCGCTGGATCGCGTTGTCGATGGTCTTCGGGGAACGGTTCAGGAATTCCGCGATCTCCCGGTAGTTCTTGCCGGCCAGGAGCTCCCGCCAGACCCGCTGTTCGAAGGGGCTCAGGACCCGGGCGCTCTCCTCCCGCAGGGCGTGCATCCGCTCCTTCATCAGGGCGATCTCCTCCGGAGACTGGATCTCCGGCGCGCCGAGGGAGTCCTCCAGGACTTGCTCGTGCTCCCCGTCCCCGGACGGGCTCTCGCTCAGGGACGCCGCCTCGTTCAGGATCCGGTGCTTCTGGCGGTTGGCGCCGCTCATGGCGGTTTTCAGCTGCCGGTCGACGCAGAGCTCCAGGAAGGTGGAAAAGGAGGCGCCGGCGCCGGGATCGAAATCCCGGATCGCCTTGAAGATGCCGATCATCCCTTCCTGGATCACGTCTTCGTTGTCGCCGCCGGGCAGGTAGAACCGGCGGGCTTTGACCTTGGCGGTCTCCCGGTATTTCTCGATGAGGAATTCGTATGCGGTTGTGCTGCCCTCCTGCGCCATCGCGGCGATCGCCTCGTCGGACAGGATGTTCAGTTCGTTGGTCGACATGGTCCCCTCACCTGTGCAGCCGCCTCACTTCGTCCGCTGGCGCACCGCTTCGTAGAGCACGATCGCCGCCGCGTTGGAGGCGTTCAGTGAATTGATGTGTCCCTTCATCGGGATGGAGATGGTGAAATCGCACTTCTCCTTGACCAGGCGGCTGATGCCCTTCCCTTCGTTGCCGATGACGAGGGCGATCTTCCCGGTCAGGTCCGCTTTGGTGTACGGCGTGCCGTCCATATCGCAGGCGCAGATCCAGTAGCCCTTCTCCTTGAGCTCCTCCAGGGTCCTGGCGATGTTGGTGACCCGGGCCACCGGCATGTACTCGATGGCGCCAGCGCTGGTCTTGGCCACCGTCTCGGTCAGGCCGCAGCCGTGGCGCTTCGGGATCAGGATGCCACCCGCCCCCGCGCACTCCGCGGTCCGCATGATGGCCCCCAGGTTGTGGGGATCCTCGATCTCGTCCAAAACCAGGAGGATCGGGTCCTCGCAGGCTTCCTCCGCCTGCCGGATCAAAGCCTCCGGCTCCGCGTAATCATACGGGCTCACGATGGCCGCCGCGCCTTGATGGGCCCGGTTGCCTGCCAGCTTGTCCAGATCCTGCTTCTCCGCCCGTTCCACCGGGATCCCCCGCTCCTTGGCCAGGGCGTAGATCATGGAGGCGGAGCCGGTGGCGCCGTCCTGCAGGATCAGCTTCTCGATGGTGCGGCCGCTCTTCAGGGCCTCGGTCACCGGGTTGCGGCCGATGATGAGGTCACTGCTGCCGGAGAAGGCCTCCGGCCCTGCCTGGCTGCGGGAAGGCGCTCTGTCCTCCCAGCGGCTGTCCCGGAGATCCCGGTCATTGCGGCGGTCCCTGCGGTCCCTGTCCTCCCGGAAAGGCCTGGCCTCCCGTTTCGGCGCGCGGGAAGGCTCCCGCCGCTCCTCGCGGCCGGCCGCCTTGGCGCCCCGGCTGCCCCGGTCCGCGTTCTTGCCCCTGCCGGCCTTGCCGGAGGTGCCGCGGCCGAAGCGCTCGGCATTCTCTTCTCTATATCTCGGATTGTCTCTTTTGCTCATTTTCTCGTGTACTCAAAGAACTGGTAGCGGTAGCCGTTCTCCTCGATGACGCCGGAGAGGGCCTTCCGCTCGAAGTCCGGGTCGTTGTCCAGGTCCCGGAAGAACCGGTCAGCGGACAGGTCCGCGTAGATCCTGGTGATGTAACAGACGTCGCAGAACGGCAGGAACTGCTCGTAGATCTGGGCGCCGCCGGCGACGAACACGTCCTCCTGCGGCGTGCCGATCAAAGCGGACCAGAGTTCCTCCTCGCTGTCCACGCATTCCGCGTCCACAGCCCGAAACTCCGGGTTCCTGGTCAGCACGATGCAGCGCCGCCCCGGCAGGCCCTTGCCGCCCGGCAGGCTCTCCAATGTGACCCTGCCCATGACCAGGGTCTTGCCCATGGTCTTCTCCTTGAAAAACTTCAGGTCTCCCGGCAGATGGCAGAGCAGCCCGCCGTCCCGGCCGATGCCCCACTTCTCGTCTGCAGCCAGTATCAGCCTCATGGCGAACCTCCTATACCGCGATCGGGATATTGGTGATCTGCGGCCCCGTCTGGTAGTCCTCGATGATCACGTCGTCCGGCGTGAAGTCGTAGAAGTCCTTGACGTCCGGATTCAGGTGGAACTTCGGCGCCGGGTATTCCGGACGCTCGATCAGTTCGCGGATCAGCGGGACGTGGCGGTCGTAGATGTGGGCGTCCGCGATGACGTGGACCAGCTCGCCCGGCTTGAGTCCCGACACCTGGGCAAACATATAGACCAGCACGGCGTACTGCACCACGTTCCAGTTGTTGGCCGCCAGGATATCCTGGGAGCGCTGGTTCAGGATGGCGTTCAGCCTGTCGCCGGTGACGTTGAAGGTCATGCTGTAGGCGCACGGCTCCAGGTGCATCTCCGACAGGTCGGCGAAGTTGTACAGGTTGGTCATGATCCGCCGGGAGTACGGGGTGTTCTTCAGCTGCCAGAGGACGTTGTCCACCTGGTCCATCTCTCCCTGGGCGAACTTGTACTTCTGGGCCATCTGGTAGCCGTAGGCCTTGCCGATGGAACCGGTCTCGTCGGCCCACTCGTCCCAGATCTTACCCTTCAGTTCATGGATGTTGTTGGACTTCTTCTGCCAGATCCACAGGAGCTCGTCCACCGCGGTCTTGATCGCGGTCTTGCGCAGGGTCAGCGCAGGGAACTCCTCGGACAGGTCGTAGCGGTTGACCACGCCGAAGCTCTTGATGGTGTACGCCGGGGTACCGTCCTCCCAGCGGGCGCGGACGACCTGGCCCTCGGTGGAAAACCCGTGGTCCAGGACGTTTCGGCACATGTCTTTGAAGATGACGTCAGCCTTGCTCATGTTCGCTCCTCCCGGCGGCGATCAGGCTCGCCGCCCTGCCCATGATCTCCTCCAGCCGTTCGCCGTTGCCGGCCATATAATGCCAGCCCACCAGCGCCTCGAAGGCGGTGGCCAGCCGGTAGTCCACGACACCGGCGCTGCGGCTCCTTGCCCCGGACTTGTGGTTCCTGGCCCGTTTGACCAAAGCCAGCTCCTCCTCGTCCAGGAAATCCTCCATCATCCGCCGGATCACAGCGGCCTGGCTCTCCGCCCGGACGTACCGGACGCAGGCCCGATGGAGCTGGTCCGCGTCCGTCATGCCGTAGGTCAGCAGCAGATCGCGGATATAAAGTTCATAGACGGCGTCGCCCAGAAAGGCCAGCGCCGTCGTGTTCATTCTCTTTGGATCCAGATGTTCCCGTTCGTTCATGCTCAGTCCTTGATGATCTGCACGCCCTGCGGGGTGTCCTTCAGGGTGTAGCCGCGGGCTTTGAGCTCGTCCCGGATCTGGTCGGCCCGGGCCCAGTTCTTCGCCTTTCTGGCCTCCTGGCGCTCCGCGACCAGCGCTTCCACGTCCGCCTCGATGCCGGACTCCTCCTGCTTCTGAAGGATGCCCAGGATGTCCGCGAACTCCTGCAGGGTCTTCCGGGCCGCCTCGGCGTAGGCCTTGGTGGCGCCGCCCCGGAGGCCGGTGTTGATGGCGGTGACCAGCTCGAAGACGGCGGTGATGCCGTCGGCGGTGTTGAGGTCGTCGTCCATGGCCTCGATGAAGGCCTGGCGGTACTGATCAAAGCCTGCCACGGCCGCCTGCTCCTCCTCGGTCATCGGGCCTTCCTTGCCGTTCTTGATCGTGAAGTCCAGGTCGTCGGCGCAGTTGGTGATCCGGGCGAGGCCGGCCCTGGACTGCTCCATGTGCTCCGGGCTGAAGTCGATCGGCCCTCTGTACTGGCCGGACAGCAGGAAGAAGCGGATCTCCTCGCCGCTGTACTGCTTGCGAATATCACGGACGGTGAAGAAGTTGCCCTTGGACTTGGACATCTTCTCCTTGTCGATGGTGATGAAGCCGTTGTGCATCCAGTAGTTGGAGAACGGTACGCCGTTGCAGCACTCGGACTGGGCGATCTCGTTCTCGTGGTGCGGGAACTGCAGGTCCTCGCCGCCGGCGTGGATGTCGATGGTGGCGCCCAGGTGTTTGCGGCTCATGGTGGAGCACTCGATGTGCCAGCCCGGACGGCCGAGGCCCCACGGGGACTCCCAGGCGATCTCGTCCGGCTCCTTCTGGGCCTTCCACAGCGCGAAGTCCAGCGGGTCCTCCTTGACCTCGCCGATGGCGATGCGGGCGCCGGACTCCAGGTCGTCGATGTTCTGGCCGGAGAGCTTGCCGTACTCCGGGAACTTGCGGGTGGAGAAATAGACGTCGCCGTCCGCCTCGTAGGCGTAGCCCTTGTCGATCAGGGTCTGGACGAAGTCGATGATGTCCGCGATGTGGTCGGAGACCTTCGGGTGCACGTCCGCCCTGGCCACGTTCAGCGCGTCGGCGTCGTCGAAGTACTCTTTGATGAAGCGCTCGGAGACCTCAGGCGCCGTGGTGCCCTCCTCCCTGGCCTTGTTGATGATCTTGTCGTCCACGTCGGTGAAGTTCTGGACGTACTTGACCTGATAGCCCCTGTACTGCAGGTACTTCCTCAGGGTGTCGAAGACCACCATCGGCCGCGCGTTTCCGATGTGGATGTAGTTATAGACCGTCGGGCCGCAGATGTAGATGCGGACCTTGCCCGGTTCGATCGGAACGAATTCCTCTTTTCTTCTCGTCAGTGTATTGTAGATCTTCATGCTGCTACCGTCCTTATGCCTCTTCCACCGTGACCGTCTTGATGACCACCGCTTCCAGCGGCTTGTCGTTCCAGTCCCTGCGGACCTTGGAGATGGTGATGGCCTCCTCCTGGCCCTCGGTGATCTTGCCGAAGGCGGCGTACTGGCCGTCCAGATGCGGGGCGTCCGCCACCATGATGAAGAACTGGGAGCCTGCGCTGTTCGGGTCCATGGCGCGGGCCATGGAGAGGACGCCGGTGGTGTGCTTCAGGGTGTTTGGGAACCCGTTGGCCATGAATTCGCCCTTGATGGTCCAGCCCGGACCGCCGGTGCCGTTGCCCCGCGGGCAGCCGCCCTGGATCATGAAGCCCGGGATGACCCTGTGGAAGGTCAGCCCGTTGTAGAAGCCGTCCTTCGCCAGCTTCTCAAAGTTCGCGACGGTCTCCGGAGCGATGTCCTCGTAGAGCTCGCCCTTCATGACCGCGCCGTTCTGCATTTCGATGGTGACCTTCTTCATCAGATATTCTCCTTCCTGACGAGCTCGACAGCCCGTTCCACAGCTTCCTCAGCGGACAGCTCTTCCTTGTCCGCCTCTCTTCTCAGTTTGTATTCCACGATGCCCTCGCCGGCCAGCTTGCCCACGGTGATGCGGATCGGCATGCCCAGGAGGTCGGCGTCGTTGAACTTGACGCCCGGCCGCTCGTTCCGGTCATCCAGCAAAACCTCCACGCCGGCTGCGGTGAGCTTCTCGTAGATCTCCTCCGCCACCTTCGCCTGGACCTCGTCGTTCGGCTTGACCAGGGTGATGATGACGTGGTAAGGCGCCACGGAGACCGGCCAGATGATGCCCTTGTCGTCGTGGTGCTGTTCGACCACCGCCGCCAGCGTCCGGGAGACGCCGATGCCGTAGCATCCCATGACGATCGGGTGGTCCTTCTGCTTCTCGTCCTTGTAGATGGCGCCCATCGGGACGGAGTACTTGGTCTGGAGTTTGAAGACCTGTCCGACCTCGATGCCTCTGGTGTGCCGGATCGGCGCGCCGCAGCACGGGCACGGATCGCCCTCGGCGAGGACCTTGATGTCCGCGACCACGTCCGCCTTGTAGTCCCGGCCGTAGTTCACGTTGATCAGGTGGTGGTCCGCCTCGCAGGCGCCTGCGCACAGGTTCTTGAGGCCCGGCAGCTCGCTGTCCACGACGATGGTGCAGTCGTGGAGGCCGCCCGGACCGGTGAAGCCGCCCACCGCGCCGGTGGCCGGTCCCATCTTCTCCTCATCGGCGAACTCCAGCTGGAACTCGTTCAGTCCCAGGGCGTTCACCAGCTTGGTCTCGTTCAGTTCGCGGTCGCCCCTGACGAAGGCCGCCACGTAGCCGTCCGGCCTGAGCTCGTCGTCGTAGCGGGCGAAGAGCAGGGCTTTGATGGTCTGGCTCTTCTCCAGGCCCAGGAAGCCGGCGACCTCCTCAATGGTCTTGGTGCCCGGGGTGTGGACCTTCTCCATCGGGAGCAGCTCGACGCTCTCCGGAGACGGCGCCGCATCCACGCACTCCGCCTTCTCCACCGTCGCCGCCATATCGCAGTTCTCGCAGTAGGCGATCTCGCTCTCGCCGACCTCGGACAGGGCGGTGAACTCGTGGGAGCCCTTGCCGCCGATGGCGCCGCTGTCCGCCTCCACCGGGCGGAACTTCAGGCCGCAGCGGGTGAAGATCCGGGTGTAGGCGTCGTACATCTTCTGATAGCTGACGTCCAGGCCCTCCTGGTCCTTATCGAAGGAGTAGCAGTCCTTCATGATGAACTCGCGGCTCCGCATCAGGCCGAACCGCGGTCTGGCTTCGTCTCTGTATTTGTGCTGGATCTGATAGAGCATCAAAGGCAGCTGCCTGTAGGAGGAGATGCTGTCCCGGACGATGTCGGTGAAGATCTCTTCGTGGGTAGGCCCCAGGCAGAAGTCTCTGCCGTTGCGGTCCTTGATGCGCCAGAGCTCAGGCCCGTAGGCGTTCCAGCGACCGGACTCCTCCCAGAGCTCGGCAGGCTGGATGGCGGACATCAGGATCTCCTGTGCCCCAGCTCTGTCCATCTCCTGGCGGATGATCTCCTCGATCTTGCGGAGAGAGCGCCAGCCCAGCGGCAGGAAGCCGTAGACGCCGGAGGCGAGCTTGCGGATCATGCCGGTCCTGAGGAGCAGCACGTGGCTCGGGATCTCTGCCTCGTTCGGTACTTCTCTCAGCGTTTTCATGTACATTTGTGACAGTCTCATCTTAAAATATCTCCATTCTTTATAATGCTCTTATGTGATGTCTCAGGCCGTGGTGGAAAGGAGGCACACCGCCTCGCAGGCGATCCCCTCTCCCCGGCCGGTGAAGCCCAGCTTCTCCGTGGTGGTGGCTTTGACGCTGACCCGGTCCGCCGTGACGCCCAAGGCGCCGGCGATGTTCTCCCGCATCTCGTCGATGTACGGCCTCAGCTTCGGCCGCTGGCAGATGACGGTGACGTCGCAGTTCACGAGCCCGAAGCCCGCCTGCTGCACCGCCTCCCAGGTCCTTCCCAGAAGGACCATGCTGTCGATCCCCAGATACGCGTCGTCGGTATCCGGGAACAGCTTTCCGATGTCCCCCAGCGCGGCGGCGCCCAGCATGGCGTCCATCAAAGCGTGCAGCAGCACGTCCGCGTCCGAGTGGCCGTCCAGCCCCTTCTCATAGGGGATCGTGACCCCGCCCAGGATGAGCTTGCGCCCCTCCACCAGGCGGTGGACGTCGAACCCCGTTCCGATCCTGTAATCCACTTTCAGATCCTCCGGTGTCGTGATCTTGATGTTCCGGTCCTCCCCTTCCACGACGGCGACCCTGCAGCCGATGCGCTCCGCCAGGCCCGCGTCGTCGGTGCCGAGGAAGCCCTCTTCAAAGGCCCTGCGGTGGGCCTCCATCAGGATCCCCGCCCGGAAGGTCTGGGGCGTCTGGACCGCCAGCAGCTTGCTCCGGTCCAGGGTGCCGCCCTCCCGGAGGCGGATGGTATCGTGGGGCGCTACCGCCGCGATGGCCGCGCCCTGCTCCTCCGCCGCCGCCAGGGTCTCCCCGATCAGGCGCTCGCTGACGAAGGGCCGGGCCCCGTCGTGGACCAGGATGAGGTCCTCCTCGGAGACCCCCATCTCCCGGATCCTGTCCAGGGCGGCCCGGACGGAATCCTGCCGGGCCGCGCCGCCGGGCACCAGGTCGAGGGTCTTCTCCCCCCGCCGGGCCACGGCCAAAGGCTTCGCGAACAGCGCTTCCGTCTCCGGCATCCAGTCCGGATGGGTCACGATCACGACGTGATCCACAGCGGGAGCATCGAAGAACGCTCCCGCCGCCTTTTCCAAAATCGTCTCGCCGCCGATCTTCAGGAACTGCTTCGGCACGGCGGCCCCCATGCGGGTGCCGCTGCCGCCGGCGCTGATGACGGCGAACACTTCTTTTCCGTGATACATTATACTTTGATCCTTCCGAAGATCATGCGTCCCGCAGAGGTCTGCAGCACGCTGGTGACCGTGATCTCGCAGGTCTTGCCGATCATCTTGCGGCCGTCCTCCAGGACGACCATGGTGCCGTCGTCCAGGTAGGCGATGGCCTGGTTCGGGTCCTTGCCCTGCTTGACCGGCGTCACCGTCATCTTCTCGCCCGGGATGACCACAGGCTTGAGGGTGTTGGCCAGCTCGTTGATGTTCAGGACCTCGACGCCGTTGATGGCGGCCACCTTGTTCAGGTTGAAGTCGTTGGTGACGACCTTGCCGTTCATCAGCTGGGCCAGCTTCAGCAGCTTGACGTCCACCTCCGGGATCTCCTTCAGCACCTTTTCGTTCTCTGTGTTGTAGATCTCGATGCCGTACTCGTTCTGGATCTTGTTCAGGATGTCCAGGCCCCGGCGGCCCCTCGTCCTCTTCAGGGAGTCCGAAGAATCGGCGATGTGCCTGAGCTCCACCAAAACGAACTCAGGGATCACGATCGGTCCCTCGATGAAGCCCGTCTTCATGATCTCGGCGATGCGGCCGTCGATGATGACGCTGGTGTCAAAGATCTTCGGCGACGCGCCGGTGTGCTTGCGGCGGCCCGAGGACTGCACGTAGCGGCTGACCGGCTGGACGGACTGGTCCTCGTTCTTCCGCAGGCCGGTGATCATCTGGGTGACCAGTTCCTTGCCCTTCTTGTCCGCGATGACCAGGCCCAGATAGCCCATCACGAGGTAGGTGATCAGCGTCACGATGGTATAAACGTAAGTGTTCGTGATCGCCGTGTAGATCCTCGTGATCAGAAAGGCGATCATGAGGCCCAAGATGAGGCCCATGGTGCTCGCCAGGATGTCCGTGGACGAGACGCCCTGCAGGTCGTTGCCGATGTTTTCGGCGACCCTTTTGCCCTGGCGGTTGATCAGCGGCGTGATATTGTAAAAAATAAAAGCAAAGATAAGTGCGGTGGCAATGGCGATCATGATCTGCTGCGTGTTCGTCAGCATCTCATCCAGATCATAACCCGCCTTCTGCAGGATCGCTTCCGTAGCGGCAAACACACCGTAACCGATACCGAAACCCAGGACTGTCAGGATCCCTCTGAGCAGTTTCTTCAGCATATTCCGTATCCTCCTTTCTTCAAAAATCCGCATCCGCGCCGGCCTGTTCCCGGCCCTTTCCGGGCGGCAGATACCAACACGTATACAGAGTATAGTATATGCGGAGGGCCCGTTTCTGTCAAGCTGAAGGCGCTTCCCGGGACGCCCCTTTCCCGGCGCCGCCCGCCCCTTTTGCACCTCGCGGGAAATATGTTATAATAAGAGGAAGTGTTCACGAAACCATCACAGTGACTGCACTGAAGTTGAATATATTGCTACGTGACAAGGAGGCTGATACCATGTACAAACTGCTCGTAGTGGATGACGAACCGAAGATCCGGGAGGTCATCCGGGAATACGCGGAATTCAACGGTTACGACGTGACCGAGGCGGAGGACGGCATGAGCGCCGTCGGCCTGGTCAAGCTGAACAAATACGACCTCATCATCCTGGACATCATGATGCCGAAGCTGGACGGCTTCTCCGCCTGCAAGGAGATCAAGAAGATCCAGGACGTGCCGATCATCATGCTCTCCGCCAGGGGCGAGGAGTACGACAAGCTCTTCGGCTTTGAGCTGGGCATCGACGACTACGTGGTCAAGCCCTTCAGCCCGAAGGAGCTGATGGCCCGGGTCAACGTGGTCCTGGAGCGCCGCAACGCCTCCAAGAAGGAGAAGAGCGACGTGCTGGAGTTCGGCGGCCTGTCCATCAACATCGCGGCCCGCACCGTCACCGTGGACGGCAAGCGGGTGGAGCTCACCCCGAAGGAGTACGACCTTCTGTTCTATCTGATCAAGAACCGCAACATCGCCCTCTCCAGAGACAAGCTGCTCTCCGACATCTGGGGCTACGACTTCTTCGGCGACGACCGCACCATCGACACCCACATCAAGAATCTCAGGAACAATCTCGGACCGTACCGCGACTACATCGTGACGCTGAGGGGCGTCGGCTACAAGTTCGAATATGAAGAAGATTGACTTTGATTTCGATTTCAAATCCATACGCTTCAAGCTCTGGATGTACTTCATCCTCTTCGCCGTCATCCTGGTGGGGCTGATCTGGCTCCTCCAGGTCTACTTTCTGGACGCCTACTACGAGGACATGAAGCTGAAGGAGACCAGCGCCGCCGCCTTCCGGGTGATGCGGGCCTTCGAGAACGCCACGGACATCGACGACATCAAGAGCGAGATCAACGACATCGGCACCAGCAGCGACACCTACATCCGGGTGGAGACCGGCGACGGCCGCATCCTGCTGACCCCGATGTACAACGGCCTGATGCAGCTGACCCTGTACAACACCCAGGCCTCCCAGCTCCGCAACCTGCTGAACGAGAGCGAGCTGCCGTCGGTCTCCCGGGTCAGCGAGAACAGCAACCGCAGCAAGACCCTGTCCTACGCCACCTACCTGTACAAGGCCTTTGACCGGACCGGCCAGGTGGATCCGTCCAACAGCATCGTCCTGTACATGTTCTCGCCGCTCTACCCGGTGAAGTCCACGGTCTCGATCCTGAGGACCCAGCTGATCTACATCACGGCCATCTCCCTGATCCTGGCCTTCTCTTTGGCCCTGTACCTCTCCGGCCGCATCAGCCACCCGATCCGTTCCATCACGGATTCCGCGGCGGAGATGGGGCGCGGCAACTACGGGGTCCAGTTCCGGGGCGGCCAGTTCTCCGAGATCAACGACCTGGCGGACACCCTGACCAACGCCTCCCGGGAGTTGGAGAAGACGGACATGTACCAGAAGGACCTGATCGCCAACGTGAGCCACGACCTCAGGACCCCGCTCACCATGATCAAATCCTACGCGGAGATGATCCGGGACCTCTCCGGCGACAATCCGGAGAAGCGGGAAAAGCACCTGAGCGTCATCATCGAGGAGACGGACCGGCTGAACAACCTGGTCACCGACATGCTGAACATGTCCAGGATGCAGCAGCGGAAGATCGTCCTGGAGAGGACCGACTTCGATCTGGACGAGACGGTCCGCACCACCCTCTCCTCCTACGAGATCCTGGCGGAGCAGGAGGGCTACCTCTTCTCCTACAGCGGCGTCGGCAAGGTCATGGTCAACGGCGACGAGGCCAAGATCAAGCAGGTCATCACCAACCTCATCAACAACGCGGTCAAATACTGCGGCGAGGACAAGGTGATCCAGGTCTCCCTCCGCCGCATCCGGGGCAAGGTCCGCTGCGAGGTCACCGACCACGGCCAGGGCATCGCGCCGGACGAGATCAACCACGTGTGGGAGCGCTACTACAAGTCCAGCACCCACCACGTGCGGCAGACCGAGGGCAGCGGCCTGGGCCTGTCCATCGTCCGGGAGATCCTGAGCCTCCACAAGGCCGGCTACGGCGTGGAGAGCGAGCTGAACGAGGGCAGCACCTTCTGGTTCGAGATGGACGTCCTGAAGACGAAGCCGCAGAAGAAACAAAACTGACAGCACAAAACCCCGCCTCCCGGC
>CADCOV010000153.1 GCA_902803185.1 uncultured Eubacteriales bacterium | reverse complement strand
GGTTGGCCCGTTCGAACAGACCGATCTTCCCCTTCTTCTGGGCGCCGGTGAAGGAGCCCGGCTCGTAGCCGAAGAGCTCGCTCTCCAGGAGGGACTCGGTCAGCGCGGCGCAGTTGACCGCCACGAAGGGCTGCCGCGCCCTGCCGGAATAATTGTGGATCGACTGGGCGATCAGCTCCTTGCCGGTGCCGGACTCGCCCCGGATCAGGATGGTGTGGTCGGTCCGGGCCGCCCGCCTGGCCTTGTTCAGGCAGTCCGCCATCTCCTCGCTTTGACAGATGATGTCGGAGAAGGTGTATTTGGCGTAGAAGCCCCGCTCCACCATGCGCTGGCGGAATTCGGTCTCCGTGTTCCGGATGACTTCCTCGTCCTTCAGGGTGATGACCCGGCCGAGCTCCAGGGACCCCACCATGAGCGGGTGCCAGTCCACCAGGTAGTTCGCGCTGCCGATGGTGAGCAGCCTGGAGTCCCGGTCCTCCGGCAGCTCAGGCAGTGTCTCGTCCGGGAAGATGTCCCTCGCCTTCCGGTTCGCGAAGATGACGTGGTTCTCCCGGTCCACGGCCAGGATCGCGCTCAGGGTATCATCCGCGAGCTGGTCCATGACCCTGGTCTTGATGTAGCTGTCCACGTAGTTGTCGTAGAAGTCCATCGTCGGCTCCGCGACGGCGTCGATGTACTCGAAGACCTTGGCGTTGACCGCGGTGTTGTCCAGATCCAGCCGGTGCATCAGCTTCAGGAGGGTGTCCAGTCCCACCACCCGGTATTTCAGATCGATGACGTGGGGAATCGTCGACGGGACCGACTCCAACTCGGACGGCGTCACCGCATATTCGATCCCCTCGTAGGTCGGATCCGTCGGATCGTTGATCCCCGGCACGAACGGGAAGAGATCGTACTGGATAATCCCCAGCTCGTACAGCGTGAAGATGGTCTCCATGGTGGAGCGCAGGGTGTCGTTGACGACCATGACCCGGGTGTGCTCCGGGATCTTCCGGACCTTCTCCAGCTGGTCCTTCCGGATACTGCGGGAGATCCGGATGACGTTGTGCCGGTCGTCGGCATGCCGCATCACGCTGTAGATCAGGTTGTTGCCGTTCACCAGGATCGCGTCGGCGCTGATCCGCTCCTCCGGCTCCAGCCCGTTCAAAAAGTACCGTTTCTTGACGGCGTACTCCCCGAAGATATCCATGATGATGCCCTCGATGTAGTCGATGGCGTCGGAATTCTTGTTGTCGTTGTAAACAAAAGCGATTTCTTTCATAGCTGTACCACTCCATTTATCCAAGGTATAGTATAGCACTATGCAAATATTCTTACAACCGGGCAGAAGGGATCCAACGTGGCATAGCAATTGCATTTTGATATGGTGTATAATGGCACAAAAGGAGGTCACCGATATGAAAGACATCATCATCCGCGGAGGAACCATATACGACGGCACAGGCGCCCCGGGGGTCCGTGCCGATCTTGCGATCGAAGACGGGAAGATCACCGCGGTTGGGGATCTGTCCGGCGAGCAGGCTGCCGAGGAGCTCGACGCCGCCGGCCTTGCGGTCGCGCCGGGATTCATCAACATCCACGGCCACAGCGACACCGCGTTCCTGCTGGACGACAGCTTCGCCTCGCTCGTCTACCAGGGCGTCACCACCGAGGTGTGCGGCAACTGCGGCTATACGGGGTTCCCTGCCCTGCCGCCGCAGGAGGACGGCATCAAAAGGGCGAAGGCGGAGGGCTGGTACTGCGCCTCCTTCGATGACTTTGCAGAGAAATTCGAGCGGGAGGGCCGCCGCATGGGGGCCAATCTCGCCTACCTGGCCGCCCACGGCAGCATCCGCTCGGCGGCCGCGGGCTACGACGACCGGCCGGTGACGAAGGAAGAACTCCGCACCATGCAGGAGCTCCTGCGCCGGGACCTCAAGGCCGGCGCCTGGGGCATGTCCCTGGGGCTGGAATACGCGCCGGGCTGCTTTGCGGACGAGGACGAGCTCGCCGCCATGGGGGAAGTGGTGCAGGAATTCGACGCTCTCCTCCCGGCCCACCTCAGAAACGAAGGCGTGCGCCTGGGAGAAGCCATCGACGAGCTGCTCTCCGTCGGCCGCAAGACCGGGGCCCACGTCCACATCTCCCACCTCAAGCTGGACAACGTGAAGGTCCACGGGACCGCACCGCAAATCTGGGAGAAGATCGAAAAGGCGAAGGCCGAAGGGGTCCGCGTCACCGCGGACATGTACCCGTACCTCGCCTCCCACACCGGGCTCACCAACCGCTGCCCGAAGTGGGCTTTGTCGGGCGGTGACGGCGCCATCGCGGACGTTTTGACCGGACCACGGCGGGAGGAGGTCATCTCCTTCATCCGCGAGAAATACTACTGGAACGCGGAGCGGGCGGAGACCGCCTTCTTCACCGACGGCTGCGAGCGCTGGCCGGAGGTCCTGGGCAAGAACCTCCGCGAGGTGGCGGAGGAGCTCCTGGGCACCACCGACTATGCCGAGGCGGCCGCCGAGATCCTGGTCCGCACCAAAGGAGAGGCGACGGGCTGCTTCTTCGTCATGAGCGAAGCGGACATGCTCTATTTCCTGAAGCAGGACATCTGCCTCTGCACCGACGGCTACGCCTATCCGGTCGATCCGGCAAAGCTGGAGAACATCCCGCACCCGAGGAGCTACGGGGCCATCGCGGAGTTCCTGAGGCTGAACCGGGAGCTCGGCATCTGCTCCGTCGAAGAGGCGGTGCGCCGGCTGACGGGAAAGCCGGCGGAGATCCTCGGCATGAAGGACAGAGGGCTCCTGAAGCCGGGACTCACCGCGGATGTCACCGTCTTCGACCCGGCCGCCGTCCGCCCTGCCGCCACCTATCTCCACCCGGTCGCGGCCGCGGAGGGCGTCCGCCACGTCGTGATCGGCGGCGGGATCGCCCTGCGGGACGGCGTGCAGACCGAGGGCCGCTACGGCACCATCCTGCGCCGGCAAGTTTGACAAAAAACGCCTCCCCTTGTGGGAGGCGCCGTTCCTTAACGATCATCATATAGAGGCGGGCACCGATGGACGCGGTGCCCGTTTCCTTTGTTCTCTACAGGCTCCTTCCCAGCCGGTAAGCTTCCTGCGGATAGCCGCTGTGCCGCGTCATGCCCGGCGTGCCGCGCCCTTGTTGAACTGTTCCACCAGGATGGCCGTCGAACCGCTGCGGTTCGGGCTTCCCATCAAAACCACGATCTTCATTTCTTTCTCCTTTTCCTGCACAGGCCCGCCGCCTGCGCGCCGATGAAGGCCCAGAAGGTCAGCATCAAAAGGTTCTCCGCAAGCACCAGCCAGCCCGCCTTCTCATGATCCAAGAAGGCGAAGGGGACCCGGAAGAACAGGTAGTCCGGCATGCCGCTCCGCAGGAACAGCCACAGGCCGATGCAGGCGGCCAGGAGGCATACCAGTGCGGCCGCAAGCAAAGCCGCCAGGATCATTTTGCTCTTTCTCATCGCGGATCCTCTCCTATCTCAGCTTCCCGTAGTCCTCTTCCGATACGGCCTCCAGCCACTCCGCGCCGGTCTCCTCACCGGCCACCTCGATGGCGAGGTGGGAGAACCAGGAATCCGGTGCAGCGCCGTGCCAGTGCTTCACGTTCGCTGGGATGTTGATCACCGTGCCCGACGTCATCTCCACAGGCTCCTTGCCCCACTCCTGGTAGTATCCCCTGCCGCCGACGCAGATCAGCATCTGGCCGCCGCCGCTCTTCGCGTGATGGATATGCCAGTTGTTGCGGCAGCCCGGTTCGAAGGTGACGTTGAAGACCGGGACCTGCTCCGTAGAGACCGGTGCCAGATAGCTCTGTCCGACAAAATACTTCGCGTAGGCATCGTTCGGCGCGCCGATCGGGAAGAAGATGGTGTTCTGGTATCTGTCTTTGTCCGTCAACGCCGGCTCTTCCTCGTTCCACACTTCTTTCGCCAGCCGGAAGACGGCCCAGCCCTTCGGCCATCCCACGTACATGGTCGCGTGGGTGATGATGGCCGCGATCTCTTCCCTCGTGACGCCGTGGGCCTTGGCGTTCTGCAGATGATAGGTCAGGGAAGAATCGGTGATCCCGGATGCCATCAGAGAGACGACGGT
>CADCOV010000152.1 GCA_902803185.1 uncultured Eubacteriales bacterium | reverse complement strand
CGGGCCTCTTCTTTATGTTTTCTTACACTCTTCAGCAGCGACGGCTGCATCTGGCAAAGCGCGATCCTGAACATGGTCTCGTTCCTCCGTTTCCGTCTCTATTTTAATCCTGTTTCCCGGCCTGCGCAAGGATTGCAGGCCTGCCCTCTCCTCTGCTATACTGTTCCCATGGAAACCATCAAAGTCACCCACCCGTTCCCGCCGCTGTACCGGCAGGACTCCGAGATCCTCATACTTGGCTCCTTCCCCTCCGTCAAATCGAGGGATCAGGGATTCTTCTACGGCCATCCGCAGAACCGCTTCTGGAAGGTGACGGCTGCTGTTTTTGATGCGCCGGTGCCCGGGACCATCGAGGAGAAAAAGCTGTTTTTGTTCGACCATCACATCGCCCTGTGGGACGTGATCGCCTCCTGCGAGATCCGGGGCAGCAGCGACGCCTCCATCCGGAACGCCGTGCCGACCGACCTCGCGCCCATCCTCGCCGGCAGCCGGATCCGCCGGATCTTCGCCAACGGCCGCACCGCCTGGTCTCTGTTCCAAAAGTACCAGAAACCCCTCTTAGAACGTGAAAACAGCGCCCTCGCGGACGCTGTGTATCTTCCTTCCACCTCTCCCGCCAACGCGGCGAAGCACTTGGAGGACCTGATCGCGGATTGGTCCGTCCTCAGAGGCTGAGGATCCCCAGCCCCTCCAGCAGGGTCTTAAGGCCGATCAGAATGAGGATCGCGCCGCCGGCGATCTCAGCTCCCGCCTGGAACCGGCTGCCGAAGACGCCGCCGAGCCGGACCCCCGCCGCGGAGATGACGAAGGTCACGCAGCCGATGAAGGCCACCATCGCGAAGAGGCTCGCATTCAGGAAGGCGAAGCTGACCCCCGCGGCCAGGGCGTCTATGCTGGTGGCCACCGCCAGGAGGAACATCGTTTTGACGCCGAAGCCGGCCTCCACGTCCTTCTCCTCCCGGGCTTCCCGGATCATGTTCCCGCCGATCAAAGCCAGAAGCAGGAAGGCGATCCAGTGATCGAAGTTCCCGATCACGCCGCTGAAGCGGGATCCCAGCAGGTATCCGATGGCCGGCATCAGCGCCTGGAACGCGCCGAACCAGGCCCCGCAGAGCAGGGCGTATTTCCATTCCATCTTCTTCAGCGTCAGACCCTTCGACACGGACACCGCGAAGGCGTCCATGGACAGCCCCACCGCCAGAAGAAACAATTCGATCAAACTCATAAGACGGCCTCCACCTCGGCAGCCATATCGCAGGCATCGATCACCCGGTCATGGAGGATCGGTTTTTTGTCGATGCCGCGGAGGCCCTTCTCCACCGGGACGCCGGTGGCCTTCTCCAGCGCTTCCACGTAGGCGAAGTCGTCCTTCTCCTCCGGCAGGCCGATGGAGGTGGCGACGCTCTTCGCGAACTTGTAAGGGCTGGCGGTGGAGGCGATCAGCGCCGGCGTGGTGTCGCCGGTCTTCTCCCTGTAATCCTCGTAGACCTTGTAGGCCACGGCGGTGTGGGTGTCCAGGAGGTAATGGTTCTCCCGGTACATGCGGCCGATGGCGGCGTCCGTATCCGCCACGTCGGCGAACCCGCCGTAGAAGGCCGCGAGGCCCTCCCGGATCTTCCCGGAGACCTCGTAGTGCTTCTCGCTGTCCAGGGCGGCCATGAGCCGGCGGATCTCCGCCGCGTCGCCGCCGGAAAGCTCGTACAGCAGGCGCTCCAGGTTGCTGGAGATCAGGATGTCCATGGACGGGGAATTGGTGACGTAGAATTTCCTCCTGGTATCGTAGACGCCCTCGTTGATGAAATCCGTGAGGACCTTGTTCTCGTTGGAGGCGCAGAGGAACCGGTTCACCGGCAGCCCCAGCTTGCAGGCGTAGTAGGAGGCCAGGATGTTGCCGAAGTTGCCCGTCGGGACGACGACGTTGATCTTCTCGCCCATGGCGATCTTGCCCATCTCCACCATCTTCAGGTAGCCGTAGATATAGTAGGCGACCTGCGGCACCAGCCGGCCGATGTTGATGGAGTTCGCGGAGGAGAGCTTGACCCCCTTCGCCGCCAGGCGCGCCGCCATCTCCTCGTCGTTGAAGATCTTCTTGACGCCGGTCTGGGCGTCGTCAAAGTTCCCCCGGATCGCGAAGACGTGGGTGTTCTTCCCCTCCTGGGTGGTCATCTGCCGGCGCTGGACCTCGCTGACGCCGATCTCCGGGAAGAAGACCACGATCTCGGTCCCCTCCACGTCGGCAAAGCCCTCCAGGGCCGCCTTGCCGGTATCGCCGGAGGTGGCGGTCAGGATGCAGATCTTCGCGTCCTCCCCCTCCTTCTTCACGGCGGTCTTCAGCAGATGCGGCAAAATGGACAGCGCCATATCCTTGAAGGCGGCGGTCCTGCCGTGGTAGAGCTCCAGGAAGCAGGCGTCCCCGGCCTCGACGACCGGCACCACGTCCTCGGCCTCGAACTTGCTGTCGTAGGCCCGCTCCACGCAGGAAGCGATCTCTTCCTCTGTATAGTCGTCAAAGAACGTGCCGATGACGATCTTCGCCACGTCCTGATATTTCATTCCCTGCATCTCCTCGATGGAGACCGGCAGCTGAGGGAACACCTCCGGGACGAACAGTCCCTTGTTCCCGGACAATCCCCGGATCACCGCCTGCGCGGCGTTCAGCCTTTCCTCTCCGCCTCTCGTGCTCACATACGTATTCATGGCCTCTCCTGTCGAACCGGATCGGCGTCCGCCGACCGCTGTAGTAAAAAAACAAAAAAGTGCTTGCCAAGCATGCTTTAATAGTATATAATAACGTTCGTAGCAAATCAAGAACCTAATCTTGAGACGCCGAACTTCATATGTGTCGCCTTGGTCAAGTGGTCAAGACGTAGCCCTCTCACGGCTGAAACAAGGGTTCGACTCCCTTAGGCGATACCAACAGAAAACCTCACGAGCGATCGTGAGGTTTTTTTATGTCCCGGGGATGCCGGGCGGCTGTCCGGGATCTCATTTTCGCGGGGCGTTTTCAAAATACGCCTCACGCCCCGGGGCAAATGCCCTTCAGACGGCAACGCCCCGCGGGCGGTTGCATTGTTCGCCCCTATCCCCTGGCGAACAGCTTCCGGAACAGCCGCCGGGAATACCGCGTTCGTCATGGACGAGAAGCTTCCCGGCTGGGTGTTGTATCCCATTTTGATCGCGATGTTGTAGACCTCCATCCCGATCGCCATCGAATAAGACATGATCACCCCGAAGATGACCCCCTGCAGTTTTGTTTTCGGCATGATGAATGCCCTCCTTCAGAAATAGTCGGCAAAAAAAGCGCAGCCTATCGAAATAGACTACGCCTGAAAGACTTATTTCTGATTTCTCGGGTCCGGCT
>CADCOV010000151.1 GCA_902803185.1 uncultured Eubacteriales bacterium | reverse complement strand
CCGGAGGGATTCGTCGTAGATGGAGCGCAGGTAGTCCTCCCGCTTCTCCGGCACCGCGTCCTCCAGCAGCAGCTCGCACTGGTTCTGGATGATGGCGAGGGGCGTCTTCATCTCGTGGGCGGTGGCGGCGGTGAAGGCCCGCTGGGATTCCCTGAGGGCGTTCTCCCGGTCCGCGAGGCGGGAGACTGCGAAGAGCGCTGCCGCGAGGGCAGCCGCGTACAGCAGCGAGGCGGTGAGGAGGGAGGAACGGAACAGAGGGGAGGCGAGGGCCTCGCCCTTGAAGTCCGGGGTGAAGGCGTAGAAGATCGTACAGGCTTCCCCGCCGATGGTGAGGGACCGGTATCCGCGGCAGGATGAGGAGTCGCTGTAGTGGGCGCCGGCCGACGTGTGGAACTCGCTTTCCACGAGGTCGTCCGCGATCTCACGGGCCCGGTCGTAGAGGCCTTCTTCCCTTGCGGAGGCGGTGAGTTCCATCGGGAAGAGGTGGGGATCCTCCCCGGTCAGCACCTCCGCACCCGGGGCAGCGGCGGCCCCGGCCGCCAGCTCGATGGTGACAGAATCCTCCCCGATCGGGACGTCTGAAGAGCTGTCAACTTCTCCAAAAAACCGGTTGACGACCATGGAAACGGGCAAGAACGCCCCATCTGCCTTCACGTACCGAAAGTCGTTTACCATAGCCGTGTTGACGTCGATAGTGTTGCCGCTCCTTCGTCCCAGGCCCCAGAGACCGGTGGAAGAGCGTTCCCGGATGGCCAGGGCCTCCTCCTCATCCAGATATGGGGCGAGGGGGATGGCGATCTCCCTGTCATCCTCGAAGAGGGTCACGAAGGGGCCGCTCTCTGCCAGAAGCGCGCCGTCACTGCCGTAGATCCGGACGTCGCAGGGGCGCAGGCCGGCTGCGATCACGGCCTCCTTGATGACGAGGAAGGCGGTGGTCCCGGCATCATATCCCATGTCGGTTTCCTCTCCCCGGGCCAGCCCGTTCATCAGCCCGCTCATCCCGTCTCCGCGCACGGCGTCCAGGATCTCCGTGCGGATCTCCTGGCGCACCGCGGACAGGGCCTGCAGGAAGAGCGCTCCGAGGGTCAGCGCATAGAGCAGCAGGATCGCTGCCAGGGTGAGGGCGATGGCTTTCTTTTTGTTCATGGTCTTCTCCTTTCCGTACGGGTACCTCTTTGCTCAAAGTGTAGGGCAGGGGTGTGTGATCCGTGTGTCGCGGCAGGAGGAAAAATAAAAAACCGCCCCGAACTTTCGTTCGGAGCGGTTTTCATCTAATCGATGGTGATCAGCGGTCAGGGTTCGATCACACAATACCCTGCCACATCATGGCCTTCGCGACTCTCTCGAAACCAGCGATGTTGGCACCGGCGATCAGGTTGTCGCCCAGGCCATATCTCTCGCAAGCGTCGACGGAGAGCTTGAAGATGTTGACCATGATGCCTTCGAGCTGCTTGTAGACTTCTTCCTTGGAGAAGATGATGTGCTCAGCGTTCTGGCTCATCTCGAGGCAGGAGCAGGCAACGCCGCCGGCGTTCGCAGCCTTGGACGGACCGACCTTGCATCCGTTCTCCTGGAGGTAAGCGATCGCTTCGTTGGTCGTCGGCATGTTAGCGCCTTCGCAGAGGAACTTCGCGCCGTTGGCGATCATGGTCTTGGCATCCTCGATGCGGATCTCGTTCTGGGTCGCGCACGGGACATACAGGTCAGCCTTGACTTCCCACGGCTTGCGGCCGGCGATGAACTTGCTGCCCGGGAACTTCTCAGCATACGGAGAGCAGATGTTCTTGCCGGAAGCGCGGAGCTCGAGCATGTAGTCGATCTTCTCGCCGGTGACGCCATCCTCGTCCAGGATGTATCCATCCGGTCCGGAGATGGTGATGACCTTCGCGCCGAGCTCGGTCATCTTGGTGACGGTGCCCCAGGAAACGTTGCCGAATCCGGAGACGACGACGGTCTTGCCCTTCAGCTCTTCGCCGAAGTATTTCAGCATCTCTCTGGCATAGAAGGTGATGCCGAAGCCGGTGGCTTCCGTTCTGCCAGCCAGGCCGCCGTTCTCGGTGCCCTTGCCGGTCCAGGTGCCGTCATACTGGTTGGTGATTCTCTTGTACTGGCCCATCATG
Source organism: uncultured Eubacteriales bacterium (assembly GCA_902803185.1). Classification (GTDB taxonomy): domain Bacteria; phylum Bacillota; class Clostridia; order Peptostreptococcales; family Anaerovoracaceae; genus Eubacterium_B. Next base: position 5,983 of record CADCOV010000151.1, on the reverse strand, counting down.
TAGCCGATCTCTCTGCCGCCGACACCAAGGTCGCCAGCCGGAACGTCGGTGTTAGGACCGATATGTCTGTAAAGCTCGGTGATGAAGCTCTGGCAGAATCTCATGACTTCCGCGTCGGACTTGCCGTTCGGGTCAAAGTCTGCGCCGCCCTTGCCGCCGCCGATCGGAAGACCGGTCAGGGAGTTCTTGAAGATCTGTTCAAATCCCAGGAACTTCAGGATGCCAGGATAGACGTTCGGAGCGAAACGAAGGCCGCCCTTGTAAGGTCCGAGTGCGCTGTTGAACTCGAATCTGTATCCTCTGTTGACCTGGACCTTGCCATTGTCATCGACCCAAGGGACTCTGAACATAACGCCTCTTTCAGGCTCGATCAGTCTCTCGATCAGACCAGCCTCGATGTACTCCGGATGAGCTTCGAGAACCGGCTCGATGGAAGAAAGAACCTCTTCGACAGTCTGCAGAAACTCCGGCTCGTTCGGGTTCTTTTCCTTCGCGAGGTCGATGTACTTCTGAACTAAATTTGCCATCTTGATCTCCTCTTTTCTCTGTAAATGTTATATTGTTACCTTTAGGCAGGCTGTGTATACACAGACCGCCGCATCCTCAATATATCACTTTGTTAAAGTTGCGTCAACACCTCCGAAAGGTATTTTTTCCTGTCCACAAACCGCAGATTTTCAACATTTTCTGTCATTTCGGAAAACGACCAAAGCATACAAAAACGAAAGCGGCGCACTCGCTTCCGAGTACGCCGCTCCCGCATCATCAGGCTGTATATCCTCACATTCAGTTCTTCTCGAAATCCGCCTTCATCGCGGCGATCTTCTCCGGATCGCTGAAGATGTTGGCGATGTGCATGGCGATGACCTTGGCGCCGACGTCCAGCCGGTCGTGGGCCAGGTCCGTCGTCATCAGGTCGGCAAATTCCGGCGTGTGGATGTTCACCTCCGGCGCGGAGATCTGCACGCATGGATGGAAGGCCGGGCAGGCGTAGCTGACGTTGCCGATGTCGGAGGAGCCGAAGAGGAAGTCCTCGTTCTCCGGCAGCTCAAGGCCCAGCTCGTCGAAGATCTCCCTGAGGGAGGTGTCGCCGGTCTTATTGAACTTCAGGTCGTCGAAATCGTGGTCCTCCTGGTATTTGTTCCAGGTGCAGCCGGTCATCATGCAGGCGCCCTCCGCCATCTTGTCCATCTGGGCGACGATCTCGTTCCTGTAATCCCTGCGCGCCGCTCTGGCGTAGATCTCGGAACGGACGTAGTCCGGCACGATGTTCGGGGCTTTGCCGCCGTCCCGGATGATGCCGTGGAGACGGGCGTCCGGGGTCAGGTGCTGGCGCAGCATGTCCAGGCCGTGGAACTGGAGCTGGGCGGCGTTGAAGGCGTTCACGCCGTCCCAAGGGGCTGCGGCGGAGTGGGCCGCTTTGCCGTGGAACTCATAGAAGTAGGCCGCCAGCGCCAGCAGGTGCGGGAAGACCAGGTTGTAGTTGTAGAGATGCACCATGATGGCCATGTCGTAGTGGTCGAAGACGCCGTGGTCCGTCATGTCGCACTTGCGGCCGAGGGTCTCCTCAGCAGGGGTGCCGATGACGTGGATGTCGGTGTCCAGCTCGTCCTGCAGGTCCTTCAGCGCTGCAGCCGCCAGGCAGCTGATGGAGCCGGAGAGGCAGTGGCCGCAGGCGTGGCCCAGGCCCGGCAGGGCGTCGAACTCCGCCAGGACCGCGACCTTGTACTTGTGGTCGTTCGGCCCGCAGACCGCCCGGAAGGCGTTCGGGATCCCGTCGAACTCCGTCTCGCAGACGAAGCCCTGCTCCTCCAGGGTCCTGACGATCAAAGCCGCGGTCTCCACCTCGTGGGAGGAGACCTCCGGGTGGCAGGCGATCCAGTCGTTCATCTCCGCGAAGGTGTTATGGTATTCCCCGATCTTCTCGAAGATGAGGGGTTTCAGCTCCTGATAGTTCATAGGCATTCTTCCTTTCTTTTCAATCTCTCTTATTTCTGTCGGCGAAGGCGATGAACCGCCCCAGGCGCCCGTTCACGATGCGCCCGTGGTCCAGGGCCTTACGCCCGCCGATCAGCACCCAGTCGATGCCGTCAGGCTGCGGCGTGACGTCGGTGAAGTCCGCCCGGTCCGCGATGGTCTCCGGGTCGAAGATCGTCAGGTCCGCGTCAGCGCCCTCCGCGATGACGCCCCTGTGGGTGAGGCCGAGCCGTTTCGCCGGCTCCAGGGTCATCTTCCGCAGGGCTGCGGCGAGCGGGAGCACTTTGTCCTCCCGGACGTACTTCCCCAGGACCCGCGGGAAGGTGCCGTGGGCCCGCGGATGGCCGCTTCCGTCGTTCAGGATGGCGTCGCTGGCCACCATGCCGTGGCGGTTCGCGATGGCCGCCGCGATCTCCTCCTCGTTCATGGCAAAGGCCACCGCCAGCATCTCCGGGTAGTGCTCCCTGGCGTCCCGGAAGATCTCCTCGGTGCAGCGGACGCCCTCGTACGGCGGCAGGGTCAGCATGATGTCGCTGTACTCCTTGCCCCATTTGGAGAGGCAGTCGTCCTCGAAGACGGTGGAGCCGATGTGGGTGGAGAAGGCGTTGTACGGGTAGGTGTCGTAGTTCAGGCGCGGATCTTTGTCGATGGCGTCGTTGATGATCGCCAGGGCCTCGTCCATCTGTCCCATGGCGGAACAGCTGGAGAGGTGGGAGATCTGGAATTTCATCGGGATCCGGCTCTGGATCTCGATCATCTCCCGGATCGACGGGATGGCCCGGATGGAATCGTCCCGGTAGTGGGCGGCGGCCAGGTGCTCCGGGTCCCCGTCCGCCTCCAGGGCGAAGAGGACCTCCCCGGTGGTGATCGCCGGGTCGTACTCGATGCCGAAGGAGATGCCGCAGGCGCCCGCCGCCAGGTCCTTCTTCAGGCATTCCCGGATGGCCAGCATCTGCTCCTCCGAGGCCGGGTCGTAGTGGCCGAGCCCCTGGGCCCTGCGGTAGGTGTTGTACCCGGTGAACATCATGTAGTTGACCGGGGCGCCGCCGAGCTCCCCGATGACTTCCCTGAAGCGGTCAAAGGGCGTGTTCAGCAGGCCGCAGTTCCCGCCAACGGCGGTGGTGGCGCCCATCTCCAGCATCATCTCCGCGATGCGGTAGCGCTCGCCCTCCTCGTCGAATTTCTCCTCGTGCATGTGGATATCGATGAAGCCCGGCGAGACCACATGGCCGCCGGCGTCCAGCACCTCGGCGGCCTCGGGCGCCCCATCCCCGACGTAGGCGATGCGGCCGTCCCGGATGCCGATGCTGCCCCGCTTCATCTCGCCTGCTTCGAAGTCCGGATAGAGGGCATGGGTGATCAAAAGGTCCAGCATGGCTGTTTCTCCCGCTGCGCCTTTTATTCGTATTTCAGGCGGCCGTCCACGATCATCTGCGCGATGGTCTCGGTGCAGAACCGGACGGCGGTGGAGCAGTGGTGGGTGCCGTTGTGCTCCTCATAGCCCTTGGCGCCTTCCTCGGTCTTCCAGTCGTATGGGGCGCCCATGGTGGCGGTCAGCACGTCTTTGCAGAGGACGCTGCCGTAGCGGTCGGTGAACTGGTCGATGACCTCGCGGATCATCTCGTGGACCACGCCGTAGCCCGTGACGCCGAAGTCGGAGGACGGGCGGCCCCGGAAGACGCTGATCGCGCAGGCCGCGCCGTTCAGCGCGCCGCAGGTGCCCTGCAGGCCGCAGCCGCAGCCGCCGGCCAGGCCGAAGCAGCCTTTGATGAGGTCCTCCGTGATCCCGCAGTCCGGGAAGGTCTTGTAGAGCGCGTAGAGGGTGCTCTGGGCGCAGTTGCCGTAGGCGGTCTCCGTCTCATAGCCGAGCTGTCCCGCAGCCTTGACCAGAGCGTCCTTTTCCTCCTGAGGAAGAGCGGTGTAATCCTTCATATGGTGCCTCCATTCTCTGATGATCTGGCGCGTCGTCCGCGCATAATAAACCTATCTTACGTATACATTGTAGATGCATAACTTTGAAAAAACAATATGATTAGTCAGAAAAGCAAGGAAATCAGCAAACACGCAAATTGCAATGAGGGGGGCGGGGTGGTACCATTAGACTGTACCATTGTGATCACCCATATGAAATAGAAAGGGGCAGCGCTATGAAAGTAGTCATCGTAGGAGGAGTCGCGGGCGGCGCATCCGTCGCCGCGAGAGTGCGCAGGATCGACGAGCAGGCGGAGATCAAGGTCTTCGAGCGGGGAGAGTTCATCTCCTATTCCAACTGCTCGCTGCCATATTACCTGGGCGGCCTGGTGGAGTCCGCCGGGGCTCTGGTGATGATGACGCCGGAGAGATTCAAGGCCCAGCACAACGTGGACGTCTTCGTGAACAGCGAGGTGACCGCGATCCACAGGGACCGCAAGACCGTCACCGTGAAGGACGTCCTGACCGGCGAAAAGCGGGAGGAATCCTACGACAAGCTGGTCCTGGCGCCGGGCGCTTCCCCGATCATGCCGAAGAGCATCAAGGGCATCGACCGCGATCACGTCTTCTCCATCCGCGGCGTCGGCGACGTGGTCGGCATCGAGAACCAGATGCGGCAGGCGGGCACCAAAAACGTGGTGGTGGTCGGCGGCGGCTTCATCGGCGTCGAGACCGCGGAGAACCTGGTCCACGCCGGCGTGCACGTGTCTTTGATCGAGGGCCTTGGCCAGATCATGGCGCCGTTCGATGACGACATGGTGCAGATTCTCCACAAGTGCCTGATGGACCACGGCATCGACCTCTATCTGAACAGCACCGTCACCGCCATCGAGGACGGCCACGTGGTCGCCGAGAAGGACGGCGTTGCCTTCGAGGTGCCGGCGGAGACGGTCATCATGGCCATCGGCGTCGCTCCTGAGACCAGGCTGGCGGTGGACGCCGGCCTGGAGATCGGCGCGACCAGGGGCATCAAGGTCAACCGCAGCTTCCAAACCACTGACCCGGACATCTACGCCGTGGGCGACGCGGTGGAGATCTTCAACCGGCAGACCGGAAAGCCGGGACGCCTCGCGCTGGCGGGACCGGCCCAGATGGAAGCCAGGATCGCCGCGGGCCACATGTATGGCTCCGACGAGGAGTACCAGGGCTTCATCGGCTCCTCCTGCATCCGGATCTTCGAACTGAACGCGGCCTCCACGGGCCTGAACGAGAAGACGGCAGCCGCAGCGGGCATCGCCTGTGACAACGTCCTGGTGTTCCCGTCGGATTCCGTGGGCATCATGCCGAACTCCAACTACATGGCCTTCAAGCTGATCTTCGAGGTGCCGTCCGGAAAGATCCTGGGCGCCCAGTCCATCGGCACCGGCGACGCGGACAAGCGCATCGACGCCATCGCCGCCCTGATCTCCAGAGGCGGGGACATCAAAGCCATCAAGGAATACGAGCACTGCTACGCGCCGCTGTTCTCCACCGCCAAGGACGTGGTCCACATGGCGGGCCTGGTGGCGGAAAACATCCTCACCGGCAAGCTCAAGCAGGTCCACGTCTGCGAGGTCAGAGGCCTGGTCGAGAACGGCGCTTTCATCGTGGACGTCCGGGAACCGGGCGAGTATGCGGCAGGCCACTTGAAGACTGCGGTGAACATCCCACTGTCCCAGTTCAGAGGCAGGCTCTCCGAGATCCCGAAGGACGTGCCGGTCTACCTGCACTGCCGCTCCAGCCAGCGGTCCTACTACGCGTACCGCTGCCTCGTCGGCAACGGCTACGAGAACGTCAAAAACATCAGCGGTTCCTACCTGGGCATCAGCCTCTACGAGTACTTCAGAGACGTGAAGCTCGGCAGAGAGCCGATCATGACGGCGTACAATTTCGACTGATCGATATGCAGGCAAAGCAAAGGCGCAGCGGCTCAGGGCGTACTCCGTAAAGGAGTTGCTTTGAGGCAGCCATTACCGGCTCAAAAGGATATGAAACAGGCGTGGCCATTGCGGTCACGCCTGTTTTGTCTCTTGGATTTTGTGGGGCAAAATCCGAT
>CADCOV010000150.1 GCA_902803185.1 uncultured Eubacteriales bacterium | reverse complement strand
CCTGGGATTCCTGGCAGGCCTGTGCTTCAACAAAGGCAGCCTGGACCAGGTGAACTCCCGCTCCTTCAAGGCGGTGATGGGCCCGGTGCTCTCCGTGGTCTTCGCGGAGCTCGCAGCCTATGCCCTCTATCTGGTGGCGCCGGGGAGCGATGAGAGCTTCTTCGGCTGGCGGATGTACGCCTTCGGGGCGGCGGGGCTGCTCCTGGGTGTGCTGGTGCAGAGGAAACGCCTTCCCCTGGACGCGGTGACGCTGACCGCCTTCACCTTCCTGACCACCTTCGTGATCTACGGCGGGATCATGAACTTCGCCTCCCTGGTGACCTCGATGAACATACCGGGAAGCGGCGGGTTCACCCGGGAGGCCCTGCGGGCCATGTACATCAGCGGCATCCCATACGACCTGCTCCACGCCGGGACCGCGTCCCTGTGCGTCTTCTTCCTGGGGGATCCGATCGTGAAGAAGCTGGAGCGGATCAAGATCAAATACGGCATCTATCGATAAGGAGATCCAAGTGGCAACGGAATTCGAAAACAAAGTCAAAGGCCGCAGGAACAAGAGGCGGATCATGGCTGCGGTCGCGGTCCTGCTGATCCTGCTCTTCGTGTATTTCTGGTTCTTCCGGGGCGGCGGGAGCGGCGAAGCGAAGGGGACCGCCACCGTCGAGATCCGCTGCGACCAGCTGTCGGAGGACCTGAGCGCCCTGAACGACAAGGCCCTGGCGGGCTACGTGCCGGAGGACGGCACCATCGCGGCGAAGACCAGCTACGAGATCGTGCCGGGGGAGACCACGGCCTTCGATCTGACGGAGCGGATCTGCAAGGACCAGGACGTCCAGATCGAGATCGACGGCAACAACGGCTACGGCACGGTCTACGTCAAAGGCATCAACTACCTCTACGAGTTCTCCGCCGGCAAGTACAGCGGCTGGATGTTCACGGTGAACGGGGAGAGCCCGAACTACGGGGCGGACCAGGTGAAGCTGGAGGACGGCGACGAAGTCGTCTGGTATTACGTCATCGACTATAACAAGGAGGGCTGAAGAAGCCCCTCAGGTTTCCCTTCCATTGACCGAAGGGAACAGAAACGATATAATATATTGTTAGACAATGAATAACAGGCCGGGTATGTTCTCTCCCATCTGCTGGGGGAGCCAAGAGGGAAACAGGTGAGAGTCCTGTGCGGTCCCGCCACTGTAAGCGCGGAGCATCCTGCCGGATCGCCACTGGGGAGACCCGGGAAGGCGGCAGGGTGCGGGGAGGCGTGAGCCAGGAGACCTGCATATCATGGGAGGACGGCTGCGGGAGACAGCCAGCGAATCGACTTTTACGAAAAACGGACGTAACAGCATGTTCGTTTTTTGTGTTTTATTTCGGAAAGGACAGGCGCTTTGAGAAGGGACCGGGACAGAAAAAAGAGACTCAGCGCGGCGGCGGTGATCGTTTTGATCGCCTTCTGCCTGCTGTTTGTGTTGGTCCAGAAGCCTGTGCCGCCGGAGAATCCGCTGGAGCCGGGGCGGCTGCCGCAGGCGGAGACCATGTCCACCTCGAAGGCGGTGGACGACATCGACGACGAGACCGGCGCCGGCGAACAGGGGGAGGAGCAGGACGAGGAGCCTGAGACCCCGCCGCCTCCGGAGCAGGAGGAGAAGCCGGAGGAAAAGACTGAGGAGCCGGAACAGAAGAACGAGGACAAGCAGCCGGACAGCGACCCGTCCCACTCCGTGGACATCGACGACGGCAAGGGCGGCCTCGACGGCATCACCGACGACGACAAAGCCAACGACCATGGGGACGGCGGCAACCAGGGCGGGGAGTCCATCGACCCGCGGGACCGCACCGAGCAGGTGAAGATCGTCACAGACCTGAACAATATGGAGCTGACCGACAGCCAGCTGCCGGACGGGATCCTGGACTTCTACGCCTATCTGGTGAACGCGGAGGAGGATATGACGCTCCGGGTCAAGCTGACCAACAGCGCCACGCCGATGAACGGCACCTATCTCGAGCTGAAGGGCGCCAGGGACTACACCGCCCAGCTGGTCCGGGGCCAGAACTTCCTGACCCTCTACATCAAGCAGGCGGGCAAGACCTACTACCACGTGACCTACACCATCACCCTGACCGCGGACATGGCGGACGAGGACCGGCCGACGGTGGGCTCCGATCCGCCTCAGATCATCGCCAGGACCGACGACGGCGAGCTGATCGAGGACCATCAGGCCACCACCAGCAACGCCAACTTCAGCATCCTGATCGAGGCGGTGGACTACCACGGCAAAGACCTGCCGTACGATAACATCCGGGTCACCTTTGACGGCAAGCGGTCCGGCACCCCGACGGGAGGCGGCGTCTACCAGTACGACTTCCATCTGGAGCCGCCGGCGGTGGGGGATACCTCCACGCACCGGATCGTGGTGACTGCCTGGGACGACGAGGGCAACTCCCGCTGCGAGGTCTACGACCTGACCTACGAGTACGTGGACGAGGGCGGCGTGCTGGGGAACTGCTACGTCACCATCGACGCCACCACCATCGGCCTGGGGATCATCGCGGACGGCTTCGTCTACGAGGTCCATCAAAACGAACCGGCCTCCTACGCGGTGATCAACGCCCTGAACTACTACTTCAACGGCGCTGCCGGCGACGAGGTCAAGAAGGGCACCCCGGCGGCCAACGACCCGAACATCCTGGGCGTCCTCTCCTGCAGCGGCACCGCGGACATCAACTTCTTCCTCCGGGGCATCCACGTGGGCGGCATCGCCTACGGCGCAGCGGTCCCGGACGAGCTGCTGGCCAAGATCCAGCAGGACGGCCTGTCCGGCAGCGGCACCGGGAGCCGGGACTCCATCGAGGAGCTCCAGTACTTCCAGGGCAGCGGATGGATGTACACCATCGACGGCGTCAACTATCCGGGCCGGGGCATGTCCAGCTACTACCTGAACGGCAACAACAACCACATCACCCTGCGCTACACCCTGTCCTACGGCAAGGACCTGGGCCTCACGGTGACCAACCCGCCTTCGGCCCTCTCCAGCTACTGCGGCATCTGGATCAACGGCGGCTACGAATCCCGCCACGTCTGGGATGACGGCGACATCATCAAAGAGCCGTCCTGCGAGGAGGACGGCGAGTGGGCCAGGACCTGCGAGGTCTGCGGCGACCAGGAGACCGAGGTGATCCCGGCCACGGGACACGACTGGGAGGAGACCGAGCGGCTGGAGCCGACGGCATCCGAAGACGGTTACATCCTCTACACCTGTAAGAACTGCGGCGAGACGAAGCAGGAGACCCTGCCGAAGACCGGCGGGGACGAACCTGTAGTGCCGCCGGACGGACCGGGCGGCGGCGAGGAGCCCGGCGGAGGAGAAGAACCGGGCGGCGGTGAACCCGGTGGCGGAGACGAGCCGGGCGGCGGTGAAGGACCCGGCAGCGGTGAAGAGCCCGGCGGGGGAGAAGAACCCGGCGGAGGTGAACAACCCGGCGGTGAAGAGCCCGGCGGGGGAGAATAGCCCCGCTGCAGGGACATTTTGATCGAAGGAGACAGTCCATGAAGAGGACGAGAAAGATAAACATACGGCTCACGGCCATCGCCCTGATCCTGTGCCTGTTCGCCGGCCTGCTGGCCGGCTGCAGCGGCGGGAAGAGCGACGACTACGGCGCGGTGATCAAGGGGATCGACAGCTACTACCACAAGCTGGGCAATCTGGACGACGATGAGAGCATCACCTACGCCCCGTACTTCCGGGCGGGGGATGCGATCTCCGACTGGCTCATCATCGCCACGGCCCGGGCGGGCATCGATACCCCGGACTACGAGGCCTACCTGAAGGACCTGGAAAGCTATGTGAACAAAGCCTACGCCGACCGGGGCAGCCTGAACGAGTATATGGCCACCGAGTGGCACCGGGCGATCCTGGCGGCGCTGGTCTCCGGCGGCGACCCGCGGGCCTTCGGCACCGGCAGGGATGGCAAGCCCATCGATCTGGTGGACGAGGGCATCTTCCACTGGGATGTCACCGGCGGCATCGATGAGCAGGGCAGCAACGGCGCGATCCACGCCCTCGTCACCCTGGACGCGGGCGGCTGGGAGGATCCGGCGGACGCGGTCTACGGCAGACCGGAGCTGATCCGCAGGATCCTGAACTACGCCGGCGCGGACGGCAGCATCGGTCTGGTGGGAAAGGGCGGCGACGTGGACCTGACCGCCATGGCGCTGTACGCTTTGTCGCCGTATCGGGAGGACGAGACGGTCTACACCCTGGACGACGGGACGGAGATGACCGTGCCGGAGGAGATCGAAAAGGGCCTCGCCTACCTGCAGGAGGCCATGTCCCAGGGCGGCTACTACCTGTACGGCAGCGCCTTCAGCGCGGATTCCGACGCCCAGGTGATCCTGGCCCTCTGCGCGCTGGGCATCGACCCGACGGCGGACGAGCGGTTCCAGAAGGCCGGGGGCAACCCGGTCACGGCGCTGATGAGCTTCCGGGGTGAGGATGGCGGCTTTGCCACCGCTCTCGACCGGGAGGGAAAACCGGAGGAGAGCAACGTGCTGGCGACCCGGCAGGCGGAGATGGCGCTGACCGCGCTGCTCCTGCTGCAGAGGAACGGGAACGGAAACGTATTTGATTTCAGCAACCGGCTGAACGGATAGACGGAGGAGAGCAATGAACCAGAAGATCCAGACGATACTCGATGAAGTGACCCGCGTCATCAAAGGCAAGGACGAGGTGGTCGCCAAGGTGATGATGGCGGTGCTTGCCAGGGGCAACGTGCTGCTGGAGGACGTGCCGGGGGTGGGCAAGACCACCATGGCTTTGTCCTTCGCGAAGGCGATGGGCCTCAAGACCCGCCGCGTGCAGTTCACGCCGGATACCATGCCGTCCGACATCATCGGCTTCTCGGTCTACGACAAAGACACCGGCGCCCTGTCCTATAAGGAAGGCGCCATCATGACGAACCTGCTGCTGGCGGACGAGATCAACCGGACCTCCAGCAAGACCCAGGCGGCGCTGCTGGAGGCAATGGAGGAGAAGCGGGTCACCGTGGACGGCGTGACCTATGACCTGCCGGAGCCGTTCATCGTCCTGGCGACAGAGAACCCTGCGGGTTCCGCCGGCACCCAGATGCTGCCGAACTCCCAGCTGGACCGCTTCCTGATCAAGCTGTCCATCGGCTATCCTGACCTGGCCAGCCAGACGGAGATCCTGATGGCCCGCCACACCGAGGACCCGCTCAGCAAGGTGGAGCAGGTGGTCTCCGAGGAGGAGCTCAAAGACCTGATCGAGGAGGCCAATCAGGTCTACATGGCCGAGTCCCTCTACGACTACGTGGCGCGGCTGGTCCAGAAGACCAGAGAGCACGCCATGGTCTCCCTGGGCATCAGCCCGAGAGGCGCCCTGGCCCTCTGCCGCATGACCAAAGCCCACGCCCTCTGTGAGGACAGGGACTACGTGGTGCCGGAGGACATCCGGGCGGTGTTCGCCGACGTCTGCGCCCACCGCTTGATGCTGAACTCCAAGGCCCGTCTCAACGAGTACACGCCGGAGTCCATCCTGGAGGAGATCCTCTCGGAGGTCCCGATGCCGCAGACCGACGATTTCAAGTCCCTGCTGAAGTAACGAAAGGAATCGATGAAACGGATCGTACCGGCAGCCCTGCTCGCGGGGCTCATCCTGTACAACTTCATATCGAGCAACGTCTACAGCCAGGTGGTGCTGGCAGCGGTCCTGCTGCTGCTCGCCGCCGGGGCGGCCTGCGATCTCGCGGCCGCCCGCTCCCTCGCCCTGCGAGGGAGCGCCGCTGCCGCCCGGGGCGGCAGCACGGCGGTCTCGCTCACGCTCCAGAACGGTTCGCCCCTGCCGATCGCGGACGTCACCGTCCGCTGCACGCTGGAAAACGCCTATACCGGGGAGAAGCTGGTGAGGACGCTTTCCGCATCCCTGCTCCCGAAGGGCACGGCGGTGATCCCGCTGACCGCGGCCAGCGTGGGCTGCGGCAAGATCAACTGCACCTTTGATCACGTGCGGCTGAACGGGCTCTTTGGCCTGATCCCGATCCCGTGCAGGGCGGCGGCCAGGGCCAGCTTCACCGTGCTGCCGGACCTCTTTGATGTGGCCGTCTCCTACGACCTGCAGGAGAGCGACTCCTTCGACAACGAGGTCTATTCCCCGTACCGCAAGGGGCAGGACCGGTCGGAGACCTTCCAGATCAGGGAGTACGAGCAGGGGGACGACCTCAAGCAGATCCACTGGAAGCTGTCCGGCAAGCTGGACAAGCTGATCGTCCGGGATCCGTCCCTGCCGCTGGACAAGTCTTTGATGGTGGTCATGGACAAGAGCCTGAGGGCGCCGGCACAGGCCGAGGCCCTGGAGGCCCTGGCGGAGCTCACCGTCTCCGTGTGCCAGGCTTTGATGGACCGGGGACTGCTGTTCCGGGCGGTCTGGAACGAGCCGGCGGCCCAGGCGGTCTTCGAGCGGGAGATCCAGTTCCCGGAGGAGTTCGCCGAGGTGATCCCGCAGTTCCTGGCGTCCCCGCCGGCGGTGTCGGACACCTCCTGCGCCGCCCTCTATGAGACGGTGTACGGCAGGAGCGAGGCCACCCACATCATCTACCTGAGCTGCGGCCCGGCGCCGGATGCGGAGGTGATGGGCGGCGGCAGGATCCTCGCGGTGGATGCGGAGGACAAGGATTATCGGGAGCGCTATCAGGAGCTCCGTTTGTATTAGCGATCTTAGGCCCGGCCGGCGCTTCCGGCCGGGCAGCACAGGGCGGCCGGCCCGGCGGGGCCGGCGGCCATAGGAGGAGGCAGGCGTGCGCGCGTCAGAGGGAAGGCTTAAGCTGCATATCAGGGACGGGGAGAGCCGGCGGAAGGCCGGCGTGCTCTACCGGGGAGCCATCGGGGCGCTGCTCGCAGCGGCTCTCCTTTGGGTGCTCTTCGGCGGCCTGGACCTGGCCGGAGCGGGCCTTCCGATGTGGGCGGCCATCTTGGGCGGCGCCATCGGCCTCGTCCTCACCCAGGTGAGCGGCCTGGGCACGCCTTCCGAGGAGGGAACGGCCCGCAGGGGCGGCCTTGCGGCGGCCATCGCCATCCTGGCGGTGATGCTGCTGGCCCTGGTCCTCCACGGCCAATTCAGCGGCGGGCTGAACGCCTTCCTGCAGCAGATCTCCCTCAGGCTCACCGAGGCCCACGGACGGATCTATCCGAACTTCGGGACGGGGGAAGAGGGCGGCTCCTATCCGCTGTTCTCCCTGGTGCTGGGGCTCCTCACCGGACTTTTCGCAGGGCTTTCCTGCAGCCGGGCGCCCCTCATCCTGGTGCCGGCGGGGCTCGTCTTCGCGGGCGCGGTCTCCGGCGTGGTGCCGGCGGGACCGGCGCTGGCGGTCTTCGGGGCGGCTGCGGCCATCTTTTTGATCGCCCGGAGCGCGGGCAACGGCAGCCAGGAAAACAAGTACAGGGCGGCGGCCCTGGTCGCGACGGGGGCGGTGCTCCTGACCCTCCTGGCGGGGGGCGCGGGCTACGGCACCGGGCTCTACCGGGCGGGGAACGCGTCCGGACTGGCAGACAGGGCGGGGGCTTTGATCCACCGCATGCGATATGAGGACCACGGCAGCGTGCTGCCGGAGGGAAGGCTGGACGAGACGAAGGCCCTGGAGCCGACGGGCCGGGTCACCCTCAAGGTCACGATGGCGGAGCCGGAGGG
>CADCOV010000149.1 GCA_902803185.1 uncultured Eubacteriales bacterium | reverse complement strand
GTGCCGACCAGGGTCTGGAAAGTGGTCGCGGAAGAGATGCCCGCGGCCAGGATGCCGGTGAGCAGCACCACGCCCAGAAGCTTCGGCATCAGGTGCATGGCCGCCCAGACCAGCACGTGGGACGGCTGGGTGAAGTCCGGATCGGCGTTGTGGACCATGATGGCCGCCATGCCGGTCAGGAACTCCAGCAGGAAGATGAAGAGGCCCGTCCAGTAGGCGCTGCGGACCACGGTGTGCTCGTCCTTCGCCATCTGGTACCGGCTTGCCTGCCACGGTCCCACCATGCAGACGCTCATCCAGACGATGCCGTAGTTCACGCCCCAGATCACGTTCTCGATCCCGGTGTCATACAGCGCACCAGGTTTGCCGCCCCAGGAGAGCAGCGCGGAGAGATCCGGGTCCGCGGCCACTGTCTCGACGGAGGTGAACCAGCCGCCGGTGTTCTTCGCGATGAAGCCGATGCCGATCACCAGCGCGCCGGTGAAGACCGCCGCCATCAGGGTGTCGGTGATCAGCACGCCGGAGGATCCGGAGGTGACCGAGATCAAAGTGAACACCACCATGGCGATGACGATGCAGATCTTGTAGTCCACTCCCGTGACCAGCTCCATCAGCGTGCCGACGCCCTGGATGATGGACAGGAGGTAGACGGTCATGGTGGCGATGGCCGTCACCGTGGCGATGACCTTCACCGCCGGGGAGTCGAAGCGGCTCCCGAAGAATTCCGGGATGGTGATGGTCCGGCTCCTCCTCAGGTACCGCCCGAAGAAGACGGCGCCGATGATGTAGCCGGCGGACTGCATGCCGGAGAGGATGATCATGCCGGAGAAGCCTCCGTCATAGAAGGTCCCTGCGTCCCCCATGAACATGCCCGTGCTGGCGTAGGAGGCGATCAGGGAACCGGCGATCAAAAGCACCGGCGCCTGGCGTCCCGCCACGTAGAAGTCCTCCGCGCTGCGGATCCTGCGGCTGACGAAAAACCCGATGATGACGAACACCGCCATGGCGATCATCATGCCGATGAAATAGATATTCACGGCCGCACCTCCCCTTCTCCGGAAGGCACGTCCTTCGGCGGCTCGTCATAGTCCTTTCTGAGCTGGCGGTAGGCCAGCACCACGGATGTGGTCATCCACACCGCAATGAATACTGCGATCCCTATTTCCATACTATTCCCTTCAGATCCTGGTCTTGAGCAGCGCCCGGTCGATCTTGCCGTTCAGGTTGAACGGCATCGCCTCGAGGTGCTCGTAGCGGTTCGGGATCATGTACTCCGGCAGGCTGTTCTGGAGCGCCTCGTTCAGGTCCTTCTCGTCCATGGCGCCGGTGTAGAAGCAGATGATCCGGTCTCTCTTCTGGTCGAAGACACAGCAGACCACGTCGATGCCGTCTAAGGCGGAGACGTTGGCCTCGATCTCGCCCAGCTCGATGCGGTTGCCCATGTGTTTGATCTGGAAGTCCTTGCGGCCGAGGAAGACCAGCTCGCCCTCCTCCGTCATCTGGACCAGGTCGCCGGTGTGATAGATGCGCTCGCTCGGGTCCACCGGGTTCGGTGTGAACACCGCCGCCGTGCGCTCCGGATCCTTGTAGTATCCTTCCGCAAGGCTCGGGCCTGCCGCGCAGAGCTCGCCGACGCCGCCCGGCTTCACCAGCTCGTTGTTGTCGTCCAGCACCACCAGCTTCATGTTGCGGCCGGGGATGCCGATGGAGATGGAATCGTTGTCCGCGATGTCCCCTTCCACCAGGTAATAGGTGCAGATGTCCGTCAGCTCCGTCGGGCCGTACAGGTTGTAGAAGGCGACGTCCGGATACTCCCTGCGCCACATGTTCAGCTGCTTGGCCGGCATGGATTCGCCGCCGAAGAAGACGACCTTGAGATCGTCCAGGTGCACCTCAGGCAGCGCGCGGAAGTTGGCCACCAGGGAGAGCATGGACGGCACCCAGTAAATGCTGTTGACGTGGTGTTCCTTCATGTAGTTCAGCAAAACCACCGGGAACATGAAGTGTCCCTGCGGCGGGATGAAGGTGGTCGCGCCGTTTTTGATCGTGGAGAAGATCTCGAAGCCCGACAGCACGAAGTAGAACGGGGCCTGGTTGCAGAAGATGGAATCCTCGTTCACCGGCAGCTCCGCCGCGATCATCTCCAGATAGTGGATCTCCGCTCTGTGGGTGGTGACGACGCCCTTCGGGATCCCGGTGGATCCGGAGGTGAACAGGACATAGAAGATGTCCTCCTGGCTCTGCCCCTTGTGGATCTCCTCCAGCAAAACCGCGTCCTCCTCCGCCGCCTGAGCGTCCTCCAGCAGCAGAACGTCCGCGTCCTTCGCGAAGGCCCTCGCCGCCTCCTCGTGCTCCCGGTCGGTAAAGACCGCGGCCGGCTCCAGCACGCCCATGATCTTCTCGATCCTGGCCTGCGGCATGTGGACGTCGATGACCGTATAGAAACACCCGCCGTAAGGCACGCCCATCATCGCGGCGATGCAGTATGGCGTCTTGTCGAGGAAGATCGCCACCGGCTTCTTGCCGTATCCCCTGCGGCCGATCAGGCTGCCGATCCTGCGGGAAAGCGTTCTCAGGTCAGAGAACGTGAGAGAAATAACATCGTCAGAAAAAGCGAGTTTGTTTGGAAACCGCGCTGCGGTGGCCTCCAGGTACTCGGTCACTGTATTGACCATCTTGTCCCCCTGTCATTATCCGTAAAAAAAAGTAATCCAAAAGCCGGGTCCCGTGTGCCCGAAATAAGTCACTTTACAGAATACCATACTTTTAGGCAAAAGAAAACCCCGGAAATGCCGTTTCTGACAGCTTCCGAAGCCTTCGGCAGGTGCGAAAAAGAGGAGGCTCACGCCTCCCCTTCCTTTCGTCTCAGTGTGTAGACCGAATCGTGGCTCTCGCTGATCTCGGTGCTGCTGTGGAAGTAGTGGTACGCGGTCTTCCCGATCCGCCTGCCGTCCGTCAGCAGGGCGCCGAAGCCCTCCTCCCGGCCCACCGCCATCCCGAAGCTGGTGGTGTTCTCCACCTTGATGACCACGCCGGCAAAGGCGCCATCCTTCAGGAGACAGCCGCCCCTGAGCTGATTGGAGGCGTAGGAGCCTCCGAACAGGATGTCGGAGAACGGGACCACCCGCTCGCCCTCGTCACTGCTCACGTCGTCGTAGGCCAGGTCCTCGTATTTCCACCGGAAGGTGTCGACGACCTCCCAGGCCTTCAGTTCCTCCTCCAGCCGGCTCCGGGTCTCAGCGTCCACCTCGGTCCTGCGGAAGCAGAGGGCGTCCGCCCCCTCCCCCGCGGCGCAAAGGCCGTTTCCCGCTGCCTCAGGATCCGCCACGATCTCAAAGAATACCATGTTCTCCAGCATATCTTTCCTCCTGTCATCCGGTTTAGGGACCGTCCTCATCCGCCATAGAATTCCGTCGTGGTCTCGTTCGCCTGGATCAGCACGGAGCTCTGGCGGAACTCCCGGATCATGTCATCCGCGGCGGCGTGGACCGCCGCAAGGTCGGTGTCGCTCAGATAGATCACGAGGGTGTACTCCTGATAGGTCTTGTCTCCGTCGATCCATCCGCCGTTCGCCTCCTGGATCGTGTAACCGCCGAAGTGGCTGATCAGGATCTCCTTGGCCTTTTCCATGGCCGCCTCCGGCGCCATGACCGGCTCATTGGTGTCCTTGTCGTTGGTGCCCAGATACAGCACATACTGGACGTCCTTCGTTTCGCTCTCCGTCCCGTCCCCCGCCGGCCGCAGAGCCAGGCAGACGGCAGCCAGAGACAGGCAAATGGCGACGATCGCCAGGACCGCGACGATGGTGTTTGCTCTTTTGTTCATCGATTCTCCTCCTGAAGGGTGTACCCTTTCTGTCATTCCGCCCGGCGGCAGCCGGATCCAGATCGACCATTCTGCCTTTAGAATACCATGATCTTACATCAAATGGAACTGCGGGAGCACTGCTCTCAGTGGAATGGCCAAAGCGGATCCAGCGGGAAGGCCAGGAGAAAACCGGCCAGCATAGAAAGCAGGAGCTGTTTCGGGCTCCTGTAGATCGCCGCTGCTGCGCCGATATAGACCAGAAGATAAAGGATCCCCCTCAGATCCACATAGAAAAAGCCGATGGCGAAGCAGGCCAGGGT
>CADCOV010000148.1 GCA_902803185.1 uncultured Eubacteriales bacterium | reverse complement strand
TCCCGCAGCGAGTATGAGGAGGAGATGCCGGATTCGTTCCAGGCGATCGACGAGGATGTTCCATTCTAAGAAAGGAGAAATGACCAATGGCAGAGAAGAGACGTGTCGGCGGCGGCATGAGAAGAAAGAAAGTATGCCAGTTCTGCGCCGATAAGGCCGAAACGATAGACTACAAGGATGTTGAGAAGCTCAGAAAGTTCATCACCGAGAGAGGCAAGATCCTCCCGAGAAGAGTGACCGGAACCTGCGCGATCCATCAGAGAGACATCACCACCGCGGTCAAGAGAGCGAGGATCGTCGCCCTGCTCCCGTACGTGGCTGACTGATCGTAGCCGATCGAAGAACCATTTGGCTGTGCTTCCCGAAGCACAGCCTTTTTTTATCAAAGCCTGCAGCCCTGAGGGCAGGAGGACGCTGTTGAAGAAAGAACTCGCGCATTTTACCATAGGAGACAGCTACGGCGGGAACCAGGACTGGTTCAGGGAGCCGATGATGAAGCTCGGAGGCTGCGGGGCGGAGACCGCCTGCGACTCCTCCCTGTACTTCACCCTGCACCGGGGGCTGGACCTGTATCCCTTTGATGTCCGCGACCTGAGCCGCCGGGACTACCGCCGCTTCGGCTCCCGGATGCGGCCCTATCTCTCGCCAAGGATGCGTGGGATCGACCGGCTGGACATCTACATCGACGGCTACACATCGTATTTGGACGATGCGGGGGAGCACCGGATCAAAATGGCGGAATTCCAAGGTTCCCGGCCCTATGTGGAGGCCCGGCAGGCGGTGAGATCGCAGATAGACGATGGCTATCCGGTGCCGACGCTGGTCCTGCAGCACAGGGATCCCCGGTTCAAGGAGTACGTCTGGCACTGGTTCCTGCTGAACGGCTACGACGAGCGGGAGGACGGCTTCTTCGTCAAGGCAGTGACCTACAGCAATTTCGAGTGGCTGAATCTGGCGGCGCTGTGGGACACCGGTTTCGAGGAGAAGGGCGGCCTGGTCCTGTACCGGCTGGAGGATGCCCCGCAGCCTTGACAAAGGCGGGGAGCTGCTTTATCATGGTGAAGTACAGAATGAGGTGAAACCATGGAATACATCAAGCGAGCAGAAGAGAGAAAAGAAGTCGTGGATACCGCCGTGCAGGCGGCGGTCACGGAGATCATAAACAACGTGCGGACGAAGGGCGACGCGGCCCTCCGGGAATACAACGAGCGGTTCGACCAGAACACCAGGGAGTGCCTCAGGGTGAGCCGGGAGGAGATCGAGGCGGCCTATCAGAGGATGGCGCCGGAGGATCTCGCGGACATCCGGGCAGCGGCGGCCAACATCCGGGCCTTCGCGGAGGCCCAGCGGGCGACCTTGGGGGAGCTCAGGGATTTCTCGCCGGTGCCGGGGGTCCATCTGGGACACCGGATCATGCCGGTCAGCGCCTGCGGCTGCTACGTGCCGGGAGGCAACTTCCCGCTGTACTCCACCGCTTTGATGCTGGTGGTCCCGGCCAAGGTGGCGGGGGTGAAGCGGGTCTGCGCCGTGTCTCCTGCGGTCAGAGGGGAGAACGCCATCCACTACAAGACCCTGGTCGCCCTGGACGTGGCGGGGGCCGATGAGATCTACGCGGTCAGCGGCGCCCAGGCCATCGCGGCCCTCTCCTACGGCACGGAATCCATCGAGCCGGTGGACCTGATCGTGGGGCCGGGCAACCGCTACGTGGCGGAGGCCAAGCGCCAGTGCTACGGCCAGGTGGGCATCGACTTCATCGCGGGACCGAGCGAGGTCCTGGTCATCGCCGACGGGTCCGGAGACCCGGTCACGGTGGCGGCGGACCTCTTAGCCCAGGCGGAGCACGACGTGAACGCCAAATCGATCCTGATCAGCACGGACAAAGCCTTCGCGGAGAAGGCTATCGCAGCGGTGGAAGAGGAGCTTACGACCCTGCCGACGGCGGGGATCGCCGGAAAGTCCTGGGAGGTCTTCGGCGAGGTGCTGCTGGCGGAGGATGCGGACGAGGCGATCCGCTACGCCAACGACTACGCCCCGGAGCACCTGGAGCTCAACGTGGCGGATCCTGACCGGTACTTCGAGGCCCTGACCAACTACGGGTCCCTCTTCATCGGCCAGAACACGGCGGAGGTCTTCGGCGATTACGCCTCCGGCACCAACCACACCCTGCCGACCGTGAAGGCGGCCCGCTACACCGGCGGCCTTTGGGTGGGCACCTACCTCAAGACCTGCACCTACCAGAGCATGTCCGACGCGGCCTCCCGCGAGATCGCGGCGCTGGCGGCCAGGATGGCCTACGGCGAGGGCCTGCACGGCCACGCGCGAGCGGCGGAGGAGCGCCTCAAGGAGAAATAGAGAGCAAAGAGGACCTGTCCCGGGTCCTCTTTTGGTTTGACGAAAAGCATGGAAAAGGGTAGTTTATAGGTAGAGAGAAAGGAGGCCCATCATGAAGAGGAAGCTCGGGATCTTTGTGGTATTACTGGCTGTCCTGCTTGCAGCGGCGGCGCCGGCAGCTGCGAATTCCGCTTTGATGTACTGGGATGGCGCGGGCCGGGAGGGCGCGATGCCCCTGCAGGAGGACTGCCCGCTCACCGTCGAGAAGGAGGAACTGACCTTCCGCCTCGGCGATTTCCCGTCCATCGACAAGGACAACAGCGCCTACCATGGGACCGTGACGGCAGCCTACACCTTCCGCAACCCGTCGGCGGAGGACGTCACCGCCACGCTGGCCTTCCCTTACGGCAGCCGTCCTCTGTACCTCGCCCCGGAGGGGGAGGAGGCGCACTCGATCCTGGTGGACGGCGCGCCGGCGGAGGTGAAGCTGCGCTGCACCTATTATCTCGGCGCTTTCGATATCGCAGAGGAGCTGCCGAAGCTCAGAGAGGATGGGCCTCGGGACGCCTTCTTCCGGCCGGACCTTCCGGTGACCCGCTATGTCTTTGAGACCACTGCGATGCCGAAGGAAGGAGCGGCGCCATCCGGTGCGCTGACCTTCGGGCAGAACGAGGCTTACCGCGTCCTGGCGCCGGAGTGGAACGGCTTCCGGTCGGACAAGGAGACCGTGGTGATCTCCCGGTTCCTGCAGGAAGGGGAGCGCTTC
>CADCOV010000147.1 GCA_902803185.1 uncultured Eubacteriales bacterium | reverse complement strand
GCGGTGATCGACCTCCTCAAGGAGTGCGGACCGACCACGGGCCTGCTCCACGAGGCGGAGCTTCTGATCGCCAAGGAGATCAACAAGCACATGCCGAACGTGGAGATGTTCCGCATGCTGGGCAGCGGCACCGAGTCCGTCATGGCCTCCTTCCGCATCGCCCGCATCGCCACCGGCTACAAGCGCATCATCAAAGTCGGCGGCGCCTATCACGGCTGGTCCGACCAGATGGTCTACGGCGTCAAGATCCCGGGCAGCAGGGGCCTCCTGGAGTCCCACGGCATCCCGGGGCGGCTCTACTCCCTGACGGACGAGGTCAGGCCGAACGACCTGTCCATGCTGGAGACCATGCTCCGGATCAACAAGCTCAGAGGCGGCACCGCCGCGGTCATCGTGGAGCCGGTGGGACCGGAATCCGGCACCCGGCCGATCTCCAAGGACTACAACCGGGGCGTGAGGGAGCTCTGCGACAAGTACGGCGCCCTGATGATCTTCGACGAGGTCGTGACGGGCTTCCGCATCGCCCTCTCCGGCGCCCAGGGCTACTTCGACGTGGTGCCGGACCTCACCATCTTCGGCAAGATCGTCGCCGGCGGCTATCCGGCGGCGGGCGGAGTCGGCGGCAAGAGGGAATACGCCGGCCTCATGGCGGCGGGCCTGGCGACGGGCAAACACCGGGCCTACGTCGGCGGCACCCTGGCGGCCAATCCGCTGTCCTCCCTGGCCGGCTACGTGGCCATCAAGGAGATCGCCCGCACCAACGCCTGCGAGAAGGCGGGCAGGGCCGGCGACAGGCTGACCGACGGCCTCAAGGCTTTGATCGACAAGTACGGCCTGCCGTTCGTGGCCTACAACCAGGGCAGCATCTGCCACCTGGAGTGCACCGGCGCCATGAGCTTTGACTTCTCCTCCTTCCTGCTGCCGAAGTCGGCGCTGGGACTGCTGAAGAACAAAGCCATGATGTACGAGCGCAAGGACTCCATGGAGCGGATGGGCGCGGCCTACATGGCCAACGGCATCGTGACGCTGGCTGGCAGCCGCCTCTACACCTCCATGGCGGACACCGACGACGTCATCGACGACGCGCTGGATCGGTTCGAGAGCGTGTTCAAGCACGTGGTGAAGACCGGGAAGGGCCTGGTCAAATAGGGAGAGAAAGGGAACTGTGATGGAACGATACATTCTGGCACATGACATCGGTACCAGCTCCGACAAAGCGGTCCTGGTCACCTTTGACGGCAAGGCGGCGGCCACCTGCACCGCCCCGTATCCGACCTACTATCCGAACCCGGGCTGGGTGGAGCAGGATCCGGAGGATTACTGGAAGGCGGTCTGCGAGACCAGCAAAAGCATCCTTGAAAAAACCGGCGTCGACCCGTCCGCGGTCAAAGCCGTCGTATTTTCCACCCAGGCCCAGGGCGTGATTCCTGTGGACGTGGCGGGAAACGCGTTGTACAATAATATCACGTGGGTCGACGGCAGGGCGGAGGCCCAGGCCCAGCACCTGATGAAGAAGGTGGGCGGCAAGAAGATCTTCACCATGGTGGCGGGCACGCCGATCATGGGCAAGGACTGCATCGCCAAGATCGCCTGGATCAAGGAGGAGCGGCCGGAGATCTACAAGAAGACCCACCTGATCCTGGACGTCAACGGCTACCTGAAGTTCCGGTGCACCGGACGCATGGTGACGGAGCTTTCCGGCGCCAGCTCCTACGGCCTGGATCTGAAGAAGAAGACCTGGCTCAGCGCTTTGCCGCTGGTGGGCATCGACCTCAAGAAACTGCCGCCTCTGGTGGCCAGCACCGATCTGGTGGGCGGCCTCACCCCGGAAGCGGCGGCAGACACAGGCCTCCCGGAGGGGACCCCGGTCTTCGGCGGCTGCGACGACGTGCAGGCGGCGGTGGTGGGCTCCGGCATGTGCCACGACGGGGACATCCACATCTATCTGGGCACCAGCGCCTGGGTGGCGGCGGTCAGCCGGACCAAGGACAAGTTCATGCACGGCGCAGCGGCGATCCAGAGCGCGGACAAGGAGATGAACCTGATCGCGGGCATCACCGAATCCGCCGGCGCCAACATCCAGTGGGTCTGCGACCAGTTCTTCAAAGAGGAGAAGAAGGCCCTGGGAGACGGCGTCTACAAGTTCATGGACGACTGCATCGCGGACATCCCGGCGGGGAGCGACCATCTGATCTGCACGCCGTGGATGCTGGGCGAGCGCTGCCCGGTGAGCTCCACCACCACGAGGGCGACCCTGTTCAACATGACCATGGTCCACACCAGGGAGCACCTGATGCGGGCGGTCTACGAGGGCATCGGCTACAACCTCCGCTGGATCCTGGAGAACTACCAGAAGGACTACGGCTTCTCCTGCGACGATTTCCGGATCATCGGCGGCGGCGCCCTGGACAAGGGCTGGATGCAGATCCTCTCCGACAT
>CADCOV010000146.1 GCA_902803185.1 uncultured Eubacteriales bacterium | reverse complement strand
TCTGGTCGTGCAGGCGGCCTGCGATCTCACGCTGCCCCAGTACACCTCCCGGATCATCGATACGGGTATCCAAAACAGCGGCATAGAGCACATCCTGCCGGAGAAGATCACGGCGGAGGAGTTCGCCCAGGCCCAGCTGTTCATGACGGAGGAAGAGGCGAAGGCCTTCACCGCCTGCTACAGAGAGGAGGGGGAGCTTTACGTGCTGGCGGAGACCGACAGCGAGGCCCTTTCGGCAATGGATGAGACCCTCCTCATGCCGATCGTGCTGACCTACCAGCTGGGCCACGTCACCGAGGACCAGTTCAAGGCCATGACGGGCATGGAGCTGGCTCAGGCGGAGGCGGCGGGGATGCCGGTCACCACCTTCACCGCGGAGAATGAGGCGGGGGAGGAGATCACCTATGTGGACTTAAGGACCGCCCTCGCCGCGATGATCGAGAGCGGGCAGATGGACGGCGCCATGGTGAGCCGGGCCCGGGAACAGCTGGAGAAGACGGTGGACACCATCGGCACCGACACCCTGGTCTCCATGGGCATCGCCTACGCGGCGGAGTGTGACGAGGCCGCCGGCATCGATCTGGCCGAAAAGCAGACCGGCTATCTCTGGAGCACCGGCGCTCGCATGCTGGGCCTCACGGGGATCCTGCTGATCGTTTCCGTCACCATCTCCTACATCGCCTCCCGGGTCGGCGCGGGCGTCGGCCGGGACCTCAGGCTCAAGGTCTACCGGAACGTCATCTCCTTCTCCAACGCGGAGATGGACCGGTTCTCCACGGCCTCCCTCATCACCCGCAGCACCAACGACGTGCAGCAGATCCAGATCGTCTGCGTCATGCTGCTGAGGATGGTCATGTTCGCCCCGATCATGGGCATCGGCGGCATCATCAAAGTCGCCCAGACCGGCGCAGGGATGAGCTGGCTCATCGCTTTGGCGGTGGTCTCCATCATCTGCGTCCTTGGCGGCCTGGTGCTCATCGCCATGCCGAAGTTCAGGAAGATGCAGGTCCTGGTGGACCGGATCAACCTGGTGGCGAGGGAGCTTTTGACGGGCCTTTCCGTGATCCGGGCCTTCGGCCGGGAGAAGATGGAGCAGAAGCGTTTCGATGAGGCCAACATGGCCCTGAAGCGGCACCAGCTCTTCACCAACCGGGTCATGACCTTCATGATGCCGATGATGATGATGATGATGAACCTGCTGGTGGTGGCCGTCATGTGGGTCGGCGCCGGCCGCATCGACACCGGCGACCTCAAGGTGGGCGCCCTCACGGCCTTCATCACCTACGCCATGCACATCGTCATGTCCTTCCTGATCCTGAGCGCCATGTCCATCCTGCTCCCGAGAGCGGGCGTGGCGGCGGACCGGATCGAGGAGGTCATCTCCTCCAAGCCGTCCGTCCTGGATCCGGAGCAGCCGAAGGCGCTGCCGGAGGGCGGCGCGAAGGGCGTCCTGGCCTTCCACGACGTCAGCTTCCGTTACCCGGGCGCCGAGGAGGACGTGGTCAGCGGCATCAGCTTTGTGGCTGAGCCGGGGAAGACCACGGCGATCATCGGCAGCACCGGTTCCGGCAAATCCACCATCGTGAACCTGATCCCGCGGTTCTTCGACGTGACCGGGGGCAGCATCACCCTGGACGGCATCGACATCCGGGACCTGACCCTCCACGACCTCAGGGGCGAGATCGGTTTTGTGCCGCAGAAGGGCGTGCTCTTCTCCGGTACCATCGAGAGCAACCTCCGGTTCGGCCGGCAGGACGCCAGCGACGAGGCGATCCGGGCGGCGGCGGAGATCGCCCAGGCCACGGAGTTCATCGACGACAAAGAAAAGGGCTTTGCCTCCGAGATCGCCCAGGGCGGCAGCAACGTCTCCGGAGGCCAGAAGCAGAGGCTCGCCATCGCCCGGGCCATCGCCAGGGACCCGAAGATCTACGTCTTCGACGACAGCTTCAGCGCTCTGGACATGAAGACCGACGCAAAGCTCAGGGCGGCCCTGGCCGAGCGGGTCAAGGACGCCACTGTGATCATCGTCGCCCAGCGGATCAGCACCATCCTGCACGCGGACAACATCCTGGTGCTGGATGAGGGCAGGATCGTCGGCGCGGGGACCCACGAGGACCTGCTCCGCAATTGCGATACCTACCGGGAGATCGCGGAATCCCAGCTCTCGGCGAAGGAACTGGGACTCGAGGAGGTGAGATGATGGCTGAGGAAAGAAACCAGAACCAGGCCGCTCCGCAGGGCAGGCCGCAGCGCGGCATGCGGGGCATGGTCGGCGGTGAGAAACCGAAAAACTTCAAAGACGCCTTCGGCAAGACCCTCCGTTACATCGGCAGCTACCGGTTCGCCATCCTGGCGGTGATGATCGCCGCCGCGGCCTCCACGGTCTTCTCCGTGGCGGGGCCTAAGATCATGGGCCGGGCCACCACGGAGCTGGCGGCGGGCCTCATGCGCAAGATCGCCGGCACCGGCGGCATCGACTTCGGGAAGATCGGGCAGATCCTCCTGTTCACCCTGGGGCTCTACCTGATCAGCGCGGTCCTGAGCTTCATCCAGGGCTGGATCATGACGGGCATCACCCAGAAGGTGGCCTACCGCATGCGCCGGGAGATCGCGGAGAAGATCGACCGGATGCCGATGAAATACTTCGAATCCCGCCCGTACGGCGACGTGCTCTCCCGGGTGACCAACGACGTGGACACCCTGAGCACCGGTCTCAACCAGAGCGTGACCACCGTGATCACGGCGCTGGCGACTTTGATCGGTACTTTGGTGATGATGCTGACGATCTCGCCGCTCATGACCGGCATCGCCCTGGTGATCGTCCCGCTTTCGGCACTCCTGCTCTCCACCGTCGTGAAGATCTCCCAGAAGCACTTCCGCATCCAGCAGCAGTACCTGGGCAAGATCAACGGCATGGTGGAGGAGAACTACGCCGGCCAGCTGGTCATCAAAGCCTTCGGCCGGGAGGAGGACACCATCCGGGAATTCGCGGAGACCAACGAGGTCCTCTACGCCAGCGCCCAGAAGTCCCAGTTCATCTCCGGCATCATGCAGCCGGTGATGATGTTCGTCGGCAACCTGGGCTACGTGGCGGTGGCCATCTCCGGCGGCATGCTGGCCATCCGGGGCACCATCGGCATCGGCGACATCCAGGCCTTCATCCAGTACGTCCGCAACTTCACCCAGCCGCTGCAGCAGATCGCCCAGGTCATCAACCAGGTGCAGTCCATGACCGCGGCGGCGGAGCGGGTCTTCGAGTTCCTCGAAGAGAAAGAGGAGGTCGAGGATGAAATGCCGGAGCTTTTGCCTTCCGAGATCAAAGGCGCGGTCAGCTTCGAGCACGTCCGCTTCGGCTACGACCCGGGCACCGTGGTCATCAAAGACTTCAGCGCCGACGTGGCGCCGGGCCAGAAGATCGCCATCGTGGGCCCGACCGGCGCCGGCAAGACCACCATCGTGAAGCTCCTCATGCGCTTCTACGACGTGGACGGCGGCCGGATCACCCTGGACGGCTGTGACATCCGCAATTTCGACCGGCACCACCTCAGGGAGTCCTTCGGCATGGTCCTGCAGGACACCTGGCTGTTCAAGGGCTCCATCATGGAGAACATCCGCTACGGCCGGGAGGGCGCCACCGACGAAGAGGTCATCGCCGCAGCGAAGGCGGCCCACGCGGACCGGTTCATCCGGGCCCTGCCGGGCGGTTACCAGATGGAGCTCAACGAGGACGCCACCAACGTGTCCCAGGGCCAGAAGCAGCTCCTGACCATCGCCCGGGCCATCCTGGCGGACAACCGGGTCCTGATCCTGGACGAGGCCACCTCCTCGGTAGACACCCGTACCGAGGAGCAGATCCAGAAGGCCATGGACAACCTGATGGAGAGGCGCACCAGCTTCATCATCGCCCACCGGCTCTCCACGATCCGCAATGCGGACCTCATCCTCGTGATGAAGGAGGGCGACATCATCGAACAGGGGAACCACGAGGAACTCCTGGCAAAGGGCGGCTTCTACGCCGACCTGTACAACTCCCAGTTCGAGGAGATGGAATAGAGAATGGAAACAGCCCGGCCGAAGCGCCGGGCTGTTTTGTACCTGCGGGGCGGCTGCCCCTGCGGGGTCCTGTTTTGATGGGCGCACGATGCCCAAAAACATGATTTTTATCAAAACTGGCATCGGTTTTGATGGTTTTCCTGATTTCGGGCATAAAATAATACAAATGTAAACCGAAATGGGCCTTTGGAGGGGATTTCCATGCCCAAAAACGCGGGAATGGCGGATTCTGATGCCAATTTCGGGTTTTTTCGTTTTCTGGGCATTGGGGATGCGTATTACGTAAACCACACCTGGGAAGGAGGGGCAGAGGACATTTCTCCTTGGATCCGGCATCGTTACCATTGGTAAAGCGGCGTGCCCGCATCAAAAAACCGGACCCCTCATGGGGTCCGGGCTCATATTCCGCTTACGCAGCATCGTGAAGCCGGGCGTCAGTCCTCCGGGTGCTTCCGTCCCAGGTACTCGTCCAGGCTCTTTTTGATCTTCTCCGGGATCTCCCGCTTGACCGGGCACTGGACGGCATTGGCCATCCGGTCGGCGAAGTCCGCCACGTAGGCGATGTCCTTATGAATCTGGGAGAGGGACAGCAGTTCCATCGTGTCGTGGCGGGTGTGGATGCTGAAGTAGTTGCCGGACGGCATCCGGGCGAAGGTCAGGGCCGGGATGCCCTTGTCCGCGAAGGAGGTGGAGTCGCTGGAGTAGACGTCGCATTTGACTTTGATGCCCCAGCCGGCCTCGGAGGCAAGGTATTTGATGTGGTGCGCCAGGGCGTCCTCCGCCGAGACGCAGGCCAGGAAGCCGCCCATGATGGAACCGATCATGTCGATGTTGATGTTCAGGGCGATCTTTTCGATCTGGTCCTCGTGCTGCTCCAGGTAGGCCTTGGAGCCCAGGAGGCCCGACTCCTCGCCGCCGCAGAAGATGATGCGGACGCCGTAGTTGTTCGGGGCGGAGGCGCTGAGCTTCTCCAGGATCTCCAGCAAAGTGATGCAGCCCGTCATGTTGTCGTAGGAGCCGACGGAGAGGGCGGTGGTGTCGTAGTGGGCGGTGCAGACGATCCACTCGTCTCGCTTGCCCGGGATCTCCGCCACCACGTTGTGGTAGGTCATGGCCTTCGGCGTCTCGCGGATCTCCATGCGGATGGTCTCCGGCGCGGCCTGCACCAGCTTCACCGCCTGCTTGGCGCTGATCTGCATGCCCGGGATGACGACGTCTTTGCCATCAAAGAAACGCTCTCTGAGGATCCGGCGGTCCGGCTCGTCCTCCGGATAGAAGATGTTGCCGCCGGAGACGATGAAACCGGCGGCGCCGGCCTCGGCGACGTCCCTGTAGGTGTAAAAGTCCAGCCAGTCGGTCATCAAAACGATCTTCCCCTTGACCTGGGCGATGCTGGCCGGGTCGTGGTTCGCCAGGTAGAACAGCGGCGCTTCGA
Source organism: uncultured Eubacteriales bacterium (assembly GCA_902803185.1). Lineage (GTDB taxonomy): Bacteria > Bacillota > Clostridia > Peptostreptococcales > Anaerovoracaceae > Eubacterium_B. The sequence continues at coordinate 248 of CADCOV010000146.1, read as the reverse complement.
TGTCCGCGTTGCCGCTGCAGTTGTATGGATTGGCCGGGATCTCGACGCCGTCCGCCAGCAGGCGGGAGTGCTCGATGTCCGAACCCGGGACCTCAAAGGTCTCGATGTTCGCCGGGACGCCCCGCTCCTCGCAGGCGGCCTTCAGGTATTCCGCCACCTTCAGTTCCTCCGGCGTGCCGGAGACATGGACGAAAGCGGTGTCTTCCAGGATCTTTTTGATGATGTTCTGTTCCATTGGGTGCTCCTTT